>JAATEZ010000243.1 GCA_015655485.1 Lactobacillales bacterium
AAAAATGAAAAAGTGTTTTGTTTAGGGTTGTTTTATTGGTATGACTATATAGTAACGGTTAAATATGAAAAAAATATGACGAAGTTGATAAAAATCCATGTTGAATTCATTAAGAAAAATCATTGGGGACAAAACAGTTTTGGTTTCTCGTGCGATCTGCCTCTTTTTATGCCCTCTTTATCCGGACTTATTTGATGCGAAAAGCAGCGGGAGCTTTTTTATTGATCACAACAAAACCGATCCCCACATACAGCAAACTGATCCCCAGTAAAATCAGCGCATAGCTTAATCCGGCCAGATTCGTCAGCTGAGTATTCATCCAGGAAAGCCAGTAAAATAGTCCGGAAACCAGCTTATACACCGGATTCACCACTTCCATATCCCCGGAAAAAGGCTGCAGCAGATAATAGATAAATAATTCGTGAAAAGAAAAAAGCAGATTAAAACTGATAAAGCATAAAAAAGTGACGATAAAATAGCCGCTGTCAAAATCCTCAGCTGTCAATAGGCTGAATAGTAAAAAATAAAAGGCCAGCGAACCGATCAAAAGACTGTTATAAATCAGAGTTCTCTTGAATCGATACATGAATCCGCTCAGAATCGTTTTTGCTTCCCGATAAAAAGGAAAGTAAAGCATAGAGACATCACAACTGATAAACACGATCTGCACAATATTTTTGCCTAATGAAATCAAGTAGCAGATAAAAAAGAAAATCGGAACAACTACATAGAGTTCGTTGATTTCAATTGGTTTCAGAGAACTCTGACGGATCCACAGAGCCGCAATGACGGACAAGATCCCGCAAGTATGAATGATGATCAGACGGATTCTTAAGGCTTTTCCCAGCACTTTGCGGTAACGTTCAAACAGCAAGGCATTGAGAAATTCGCTGCCCTTCAGATGCGTGAATTTTTCCGAAACAGTCCGTTCCATTTTCCCCTGCATTTTCTTTCCCAGTGACAGATACTGGTTGTCCTTCACTTCTTTGATGTTCTGTAAAGCCGCGGCATTTTCATAAATTAAAGAATCAACGTAGCCGCGCTCTTCTGAAAAGTGCAGGATCAGATAGCTGGTCAATACCAGCCAGACCACAAGGAAGAATAGGCTGGGCCAGATAAAAAGGAATGGCATCCAATTTCTATCATAAAATAAACTGGATACCAGCAAAGCTGCGATCAACAGTCCCAATAAAATAAACAAGCCGATCCGCCACAGAATCCTTTTAGCCGGATTTTGGTAAATTTTGCGGCTCAGCCATGAAAAAAACAAATAAAAACCGCCATACAACAGAAACAGCCCCAGTGTGATTTGAAAGGGCTTTTTCAGCAGAAAACCAGTAACACAAAAAGCCGGCAAATAAAAAAACAGATTTTTTCCGATCGTTAAAAAGAGATCTGAACGAATCAGCCGGCTTTTGGAAAGCTGAAAATAATCCGCAAAATGAACGATCTGTGTATCCGCACTGGCAAAGATGTGCTCCAGCGAGCCTTTGACTAAAACCACCAGGATCAGCCAGAGAAGCAGTCCCTTCCAGAGTGTATGTGTCCCCCAGAGCGAATGAGAAGCTCCATCCAGATTCATAAATTTTCCAATGAACAGGTAGGCAACCAGCCAGACAAATTTCATGAAAAATTGCGAAATAAAGCCAGTAATCCCCAACAATATAAATAAAACATGCTTAAAATCATAGCTGTGAAATACCTTGTTAGGGACTTTTTTCCCCAGGAACGGGATCTTGCGTAAATAAAACAGCAAGCCGTTGATTTTTTGGGTCAGGCCGGTCTGCTCAAGGAAATAATGATAGCGCAGCACTTCCTTAATTCTGTTCATCCGGCAGCCCCTCCTCATCCTGTGCCGCTTCGTCTGATAAAATCGCCACGATCTCTTCTTCAAACCCGGGCTGATGAATTTCACGGGGATCAATGCTGCGCAAGCTTTGATGATGAAGCAAAACGATTTCATCACATAAATCCTGCGCCAACTGCAAAATGTGGGTCGAAAATACCACAATGGATTCTTTCTTCAGCCCGATGATCATTTCTTTCATATCATGAGCGGCGACCACATCAAAAGACGTCAGCGGTTCATCCAGCAGCAAAACCGGCGGCCGCACGATCATTGAAGTCAGCATCTGTACTTTATTTTTCATTCCATGAGAATAGTCGCGCATCAGCAGATGCTGATCTTTGCCTTTGATTCCTACTTTATTT
>JAATEZ010000460.1 GCA_015655485.1 Lactobacillales bacterium
CCTCGTTACCTGTTGAATATCCTGCTGATCGATCAGGATCCGGCCGGATGTCGGGTCATAGAAACGCATCAGCAAATTGACCAAAGTTGTTTTTCCCGCGCCGGTCGGTCCGACGATCGCTATCATATCTCCCGGCCTGGCAAACAAGCTGACATCTTTTAAAATCATTCGAGCCTCATCATAACCAAATTGGATATGCTCAACACGCACTTCGCCTTTACCTCTTGAAAGCTTTGGTGTTTCGGGAGCATCAGCTGTTTCTGAAGGTTCATCCAGCAAATGAAACACACGTTCTGCCGCAGCCAAAGCGGATTGGATATCGCTTAAAATGTTGGCTGCCTCATTGATCGGGCCGGAAAATTTTCTGGAGTACAGAACAAATGCGGAAATGTTTCCTAACGTGATCCCATTGGCCAGATAGAGCAGGGCACCAAAGACACTTACCATGGCAAGGGAAAGATTATTAATAAAATTGACTGCGGGACCGGTCATACTGCCATAGTAGTCCGCTCGATAGTAGGCTTCTACAGCTTCATCGTTTTTTTCGTCAAATTCTTTCAGAATAACTTCTTGTTGATTATAGGCCCGGATCGTTTTTTGTCCGGAAACCATTTCTTCTACAAAGCCATTTAGTTCTCCTAAAGAAGAGGAACGGCGGCCATATAGCGGCTGGATCTTTTTCATCATATACTTTGTGAAAAAGAAGGACAGTGGAATCGTTATAAAAAAGACCAGCACTAGAATCGGTGATAAGCTCAGCATCATAATGAACGCTCCGACGACTGTGATGAAACTGGAAGAGATCTGAACCAGATCATTAGAAAGAGAGTCATTCACAGTATCAATATCATAAGAGATGCGGCTGATGATCTCACCCGTTTGGTAACCATCAAAGAAACGGATCGGTAAATTCATCAATTTGTCAAAAATATTTTTTCGCATCTCTTGAGTAATATTTCGACTGATCCTGATCAAAAGAATCGCGAGCAGAAAAGAAAGGAAAGATGAAATGAGAAAGAGAACGATCATCACAGCGACATTGAAGTAAACGCGAGCGAATAATACTTTTCCCGGCCCAGGCTGTAAGCCGTCAATTGCGCGCCCCGCTAATGCAGGCCCGGCTAATTGCAATAAATTGCTGACGATCGTCAGCATCACCGCCAGAGCCATCATGCCTTTATATTTCAGCAGATATTTGCCTAACTGCAATAAAACTTTACGACTGTTTTGTGGTTTTTCTTTAGGTCTTTTTGCTTTTCTAGCCATTTTTCTCACCTCCCATTTGGATTTGAGCGATTTCTGCATAGGCAGGACAGGTTTTTAAGAGTTCTTCATGGGAACCGTACCCGATCGCTTCCCCATTTTCAAGCATCAGGATCCGATCTGCATTTTTTACACTGCTGACTCTTTGAGCAATTAAAATAGTGGTCGTCTGAGGAAAATAGCGGGCAATTGCCTGCCGCATATCGGCAACCGTCTGATAATCAAGAGCACTGCTTGAATCGTCCAGAATCAAAATAGCAGGATTTCCGGCTAAAGCGCGGGCAATCAAAAGGCGTTGTTTTTGCCCGCCTGATAAATTGGTGGCTTTTGCCGTCAGCTGGTGTTCATAATGGTCTGAAAAATCAGTAATAAAATCGTTCATTTGGGCGCATTGGGCGGCTAAATAAATTTGTTTTTCCGGAAGTTTTCGGCCAAAGTCAATATTTGCATAGATGCTATCAGAGAAAAAGGCATCGTTCTGAAAAGCCACACCAAACATCGCATGCAGTTTTTCTGCCGCGATCCCTTCGATATTTTGACCTTCAATGTAGATCTGCCCAGTATCCACAGGATAAAACCGCTGCAGCAATTGAATAATTGTACTCTTGCCGCTGCCGGTTGGACCCATGATCCCTAAAGTTTCTCCATGGCCGATAGTAAAATTGATATTAGTTAAATTATTTTGCTGGTGATTGTAAGAAAAAGCAACTCGCTCAAACTGGATATGTTCGCTGGACTGAATATTTTCGACCTCTTTTTTATTTGGTTCTTCAGGAAGTGTAAGGATCTCCTCGATCCTCGCTGCCGAAGCACTGGCCTGAGAAAACATCACAAAAAAACGGTTAATGGAAAGGACCGCATTTAAAATAATCGTGAAGTAAGTCAAAAAAGCAATAATTTTTCCGGGTTTTGTCAGATCATCTTGAACTAAAAAAGCTCCTAAGAGAATAACAATCGCCAGACCGACATTTAGAAAGAGTGTCATTAAAGGGTTTGTGACGGACATAACCGCAGAAGCTTTAGCAGAGCGATCAACGAGTGTCTGATTAATGACCGAAAACTTTTCTTTTTCTACGTCTTCTTTAGATAATGCCTTAATAACGCGGATCCCCGTGACGCTGTCGCGGACATTTCGTACCATGCGGTCCCCTGAGCGCTGTGCCTGTTTAAAAAGCGGCGTCCCTTTTTTGGAAACGATAATAATAGCCGCAGCCATCAATGGAACGGTGGCCAGTAAAACCAAACTCAATCGAAAATCTAAAAACATCGTGATCGCTAAACCGCCGAGCATTAAGATTGGTGCACGAACGCCTAAACGCTGCATCATTCCCAGCATCTGGTTCACATTATAAGTATCGCTGGTCAGTCTGGA
>JAATEZ010000038.1 GCA_015655485.1 Lactobacillales bacterium
CTTCACCGGCTTTGCGGATCGCCTCTTCTTTGGTTTGAATGGATGCATTCATAATAATCATGTCTTCAGTTAAATTCATTTTTGATCAACCTGCCTTATCCTCATTTATTTTCTTTAACTCCTCCACAAATAACTTGCTTAGCAGCTTATAGATAATATCGCGTGTCCCCGTTTTATAAATTTCCATATTTAAATCACTTTCAACAATCGATTCGCTGATCCGTCCCAGAAATTCCTTATTCATTTCAGATAACGGATCCGGTCCTATCATCAATAAAATTCGCTTTAATTGCATTCCGGTATGTTCAATGGATTCAATTTCATAGCCGGAGCTTAATTCGTAAATAGAAAAAAACGGCGTCTTGATATTCTTATCAACCCCATGAAACAAAGCATAATTCGTATTGGGAATTCCCAACGGTGCCATCTGGTAACGTTCAATAATGGTTCGTGCTACTTCTTCCGGTTTTTCCAGGATACTTCCTTCTAAAACAGCACATATTTCCAAAATAGTTTCTTCGACTGAATTACGTCTTTGAATATCTTTCAAATCAAAATTTTCCAAAATAGTATTTGCCATCTTCATTGCCTGGTAAAGTTCTTCAAATTCAATCGGAGTCGTTGCCGGTACAATTTTTTGTTCATTCTTTGCGGTCATTTCCTGTATAGAGCTCAAATTGGGAAAAGCTTGCTGAATATAGGTTTTGATCTCCTGAATCTCTTTTTCCATCAATAACGGCGAGATCAGTTTATATTCCAGTCGAAATCCCGGCAAAAAAACGGTCGACAGAATCATGTCGTAAGCCTTATAGTCGATTTTATTCAAATTGGAAATTCGTGAAATCTTGATAGTCTCTACTTCCGGCAAAAATTTTCGAATACGGCTTTCCAACATTTTTGAGGTGCCGATCCCGCTGGGACAAACCACTAGAAACGACAAATTTTTTTGGATCGGCGAACGCTCTAACGCCGCAGCAAAATGAATCACAATATAAGCCACTTCATTAAGAGAAAACTTGTCCTCTTTAAAGACAATATTCAGATTTTTCGCGGTAATTTGATAAAGTTCCTGATATTCTTTTTTTATTTTTTCCAAAAGCGGATTATTCATCTCCGGAATTGGAGCAAGCAATCTTTTCAAAGCAGCACTGATATGCGTCAGCAAATCATGATAGAGCATCTCATCCTGACGAAAATCCCAATGAAATTCATCCGAAACGTCCCCTATCAATGCTTTGACCCGAAATGACAATTCCACATCAAAAGATTCCAGAAAAATATTCTGCGATACCTGATAATTAATCCCTCCCAGCTGGACTGAAAAGAAAAAAATTTCATTTTCGGGAAATTCCAGATGTGTTGTTTCTTTCAAATCAACCATAATTTTTTCTGCAGTTGAATACAGCTCAAAATCTTCCTTTTTTTTATTTTGAAATTTTTTGATAAAATGCCCTTGTTTGACTCGGTCAATCGTAACAGCTAAAAAGATAATGATCTGCTGGAGACGGCTGTCATCCATTTTGCTATTCAAATAATTCGTTTCTTTAGCCAGCGCTTGATAAACCACAAAAAGTGTTTCTGCCGCAATAAAATGTAAAAAATAAAGCTCGTCTGTTTCATTTATCTGTGCCGATTTTGAAATGAATTGAAAAAAACTATATTCATTTGTTTCACTGTTGATAAGCCCGCTCAATAACTGCCGACGAACCTCTTCACTCACTTCAATCCCGATTCCGCGGGATTTTTTTCGTTTAAGCCGAATTTGAAAATCCTCAAAAATCTCTTCAATGATCTTTAAATCTGAGTGAATAGTTGTAATACTGACATTAAAATCAATCGCCAAAGACTCCATTTTGATTTCTTCGTCTGATAATAAAATCTGACAGGCAATGGCACTCTGCCGCTGAGTTGAATCCAAAACATTATCTTTTCTCGCCAAATTTTCCTGCAGTTGTTTCAAAAAAACAGTCTCTCCGACCAGCCGATAACCGGCAGTTCTTTTTTTGACCAACTTGATTTGGGAATGTGCCAGAGAGGACTCAATACTCGATAATTCCCGGTAGATGGTACGATTGCTGACATTTAATAACCGGCTCAGGTTCGCCAAAGGGATTCCGGCAGAATGCTGAATTAGTAATTTTAATATTTTTTTTTCGCGATAAGAAAAATACAAAATATACCCCCTTTTCCAAAAAAAAGCTAAAGTGGTAATAAGTCTGCCACTTTAGCTTTTTTTATTCTTTCAATTTATCCACAATTTCATCATATTTGGGACTGTTCAAAAAATTTTCAACTGACACTCGTAGGGCATGCGGCGTTCTCTCCTTGGCACGTTCAGCTAATTCTTGCTGAGTAATTACCAGCAAACCTTCATCATCCTGCAAATTATTGATGGCTGAGTTTGTAACTGAAATTTCGATCCCGGCTTTTTTGATTTTATTTTTTAGGATAGAAGCCCCCATTGCCGAAGAGCCCATACCGCCATCACAAGCAAAAATAATTTTTTTAACATCTTTATAATCTTTCACTGCTTGCTGTCCGTTCTGAGTTGCTGGAACAATCTTACTTTTTGATTCTGCCTTCATCTGTTTCATTTGAGCCTGTTTTACAATGATCTCCTCGTCATTTGCCTCCCTTTTATCCGTTTTCAAAATTACGGCAGCGACTAAAAACGAAACCAGTGCTGCCAAGAAGACTCCTAATAGAATCTGCAAATAATTTCCTTTTGGAGTCATCAGCAAAACAGCAATAATGGATCCTGGAGAAGCTGCTGCTTTTAATCCTGTATCTAAGACAGAAAATGTGAAAGTGCCAGTCACTCCACCTGCGATTGCCGCAATAATCAGAGAAGGCTTCATTAAAATATACGGAAAATAAATTTCATGAATCCCTCCAAAAAATTGAATCAAAATCGCACCAGGGGCAGAAGCTTTTGCCATTCCCTTACCAAAAAGCACATATGCCAGCAATATTCCAAAACCTGGACCAGGATTTGCCTCCAATAAAAACAGGACTGATTTTCCTGCAGAAGCTACTTGTTGAATCCCTAATGGAACTAAAATACCATTTCCCACAGCATTATTTAAAAATAAAACTTTGGCTGGTTCGATAAAAATATTGGCCAGCGGCAGCATATGGATAGATATGATCCAATCCACACCACTGCTAATAAAACTATTGCCTGCAACTACTAACGGATTAACAATAAAAATTCCAAAAATAGCAAGTACCATTCCGATAATTCCGCTGGAAAAATTATCGTACAGCATCTCAAATCCGGTTTTGTCTTTATCTCGAAAAATAATATCAAATCGTTTAATGCACCAGCCGCCCAAAGGCCCCATGATCATAGCGCCTAAAAACATTGGAATATCTGACCCGGCAATAACTCCCATAACAGCTATTGCACCAACCACTGCACCACGTTCTCCATAAACCATCCTACCTCCTACATAAGCTATCAAGAGCGGGATCAGATAAATTTTCATTGGATCGATTAAAGTAGCAATATGAGAATTCGGCCACCACCCGCTAGCCATAAAAATGGCTGTAATTAAGCCCCAAGCAATAAGTGCAGAAATATTAGGCATAATCATGCCGCTTAAATAACTACCTACTTTTTGAATCCTTGACTTCAAGCTTTTTTTTTCATTTGTTATATCCACTATGTGAACATCTCCTTCCTACTTTTATTATAGAAACAAATGAATTCGGATTCAAAACAAAGAAGATAGAGTTTTGTCACAAACCTTCGTGACAAATTCTTATACAATATGTCGTTATATGTCTTTTTTTTCTGTCTGGGACGTGAATCTACTTGAATATTTATTGTGTTAAAACTTACGCTGATCGAAAAAAATCAAATTAAATTTGCCTGTTCACCATCTTGTATTTGCCTCATAAATAGTTTCAAAGGTATTTTAGACTGTGACGATTTTCTTCAGATATGATTTTTTTTGGAGTAATTCCAGAAATAAACAGTTATTCTGTTGGACAAAGTTCATTTTTGGAAATAGTCTGCGCTTACACAAAAGTTCTTTTAAACTTTTCATTCAACTGATTCACAACTTTTTCAGTGGTAATTGCTTATAGATCTTCGGCTTTTAAAAGACATAAAAAAAGCTATGAAATCCTTATGGGAAAGGTTTCATAGCTGGCAAAATATCTTCTTTCTTGATTGTAAATTAACCGTTAAAAGGTGCTAAATTAAAAAAGAACAAATTAAGGAACCATCTGCTCAAATTTTGCAGCTGCAACAGGTAATATAACCTGAAAAAGTTGTAACATCAGCGATATTCAAAAGTTTTTTCCTTGTGTAACGGTTCCGCGGATGTCTTTATTAACATGTCTTTTTCATTTATTACAAAAATCTATTAATCACTCATTTTTTAACGATCGGATGTATAGAAAAAAGCGGCGAAAATCTTTATTCGGCTTTCGCAGCCTTCTTTTCATTAATCTCATTCAAAACTCCTGACTTCATCTTATAGATACTGTCCGCCATTTCCAGAGAGTCACGCTGATGTGTGAGATAATGATGCTTTTACCGGAATTATGAAACAGCTTAAATAATCTGAGTACTTCTTTTTTGGTAGCCTCATCCAGATAATAAGTACTGGGGGTCCCTTTTAAAAGAACCCCCTCCAAATCGCTTTCACTTCTCTCTGAAACAATTAAAATATCAGCACCCAGCCGCTCCTCTGTACTTTCCAGATAACATATCTTGGCGGCAGTTCTCTGACTGATTTCGCCATTTAGATATCGTTCAACAACCTTTACCTTTTCCAGTGCTTCAACTTTACTTTTTCCGTACATAAAATAACTCCCAAGTAGGTTTTATATTTTAGTGCCCTACTTGAGAGTATCCTATCATAGCTGGCGGCTGTTACTTATTTTGGTATATTTTTTTCATAATGAGACCATGCAGACCAAAGTTTTACAGTCTTTGTTTCTTTGTCCACCGTGTAAACTACTCGATGTCTCCCATTAATACGCACAGAGTATAACTCTTTTTGTTTTGGGCTCATTTCTTCTCTACTTCGTTCATTAGAAAACGGATTTAATTTTAAAATTTTTATAATCTCTTCATAGTCAACTTTTAATCCTGCTTGCTCCAACAATGGAATTTGTTTTTTCTTAACTTCTCTATGAACTAAAACCTTCCAATGCTCCTCCATAATTATGCTCCCTCAAAATCTTTATCAGTGGAGTTTTCCATAAGAGTAAATACATTTTCTAAAGTTCCAGTTCTTTGTAAATATAATTCTTCTTGGAGTGCTGTATACTCACGTTTAGAAATGATCACTACTCCATCGTTTGAACTATTTGAATTTTTTATAGTTACTTCCAGTTCTTTGTTAGAGTTAGCTACTTCTTTAAGTACTTTGAACATGTCTTTTCTAAAATTAGTTGGTGTGATGACTTCCATTTAGCTCACCTCTCTTTGCCTATGTACATTATAACGTACATAGGCAAAGAATTCAATACCTATTAATTGAAATGACAACAGCATAGGTATGTTTGCACCTATTTTTTCTCTTCCAAATTTACTATTCTTCCACGTTTTGGGTTTCTAGTTGTACGCCCTGGCAAACCAGTTCATTTCCTGAAAAGATCGGTGTCACTCGATAAATGTCCAGTTCGTCTTTTAAATCTAGCGCCAAAACATGTTTTGGAATGAAAAGTTTTTTTAAACGATTAAGAAGGTATATCATTTTTCTGGCTAAGGAATCTTGATATAAAAGGAATCATAATAGTTTTTTTACCTGGCTCAACAAAATCGCGCAGCCTTCTTTTCATTAATCTCATTCAACACTCCTGACTCCATCTTATAGACACTGTCCGCCAATTCCAGAGAATCACGCTGGTGTGTGACCATAATGAGGCTTTTACCGGAATTATGAAACAGCTTAAATAATCTGAGTACTTCTTTTTTGGTGACTTCATCCAGATCGCTGGTCGGCTCATCTGCCAGCAGCAGATCTGGAAGCTGAATAAGCGCGCGGGCAATGGCGACCCGTCTTTGTTCACCACCGGAAAGATTTTTGGGATACTCGTCCGCCAGTTTTTTCATGCCGATTTTTTCCAGCAGGTCTTCAGCAAACAGCAATTCTGAGGCTGCATCATGTTTGTTCTTGAATATGTACAACGGCATTCTCAAATTATCGATCACGGTAAAATTATTCAACAAACTCTTTCCCTGCGGAATAAAACCGATTTTCCGGTTGCGAAAATGTGATTTTTCATTGACCGTCATCTTTTCATAAGAGATTCCGTTGAAAAGTATGGTGCCCTCAGTTGGTTCCAGCAAACCGGCGATCAAGTTAAGCAAGGTGGATTTCCCGCTGCCCGATTTCCCGATAATTCCCACAAATTCGCCGGTCTCAACCTTCAAATCGACATGATCAACTGCCGCAAACTCTTCCCCTCTGCGCCGGTACATTTTTTTTAGTGCAGATACTTCTAATAACATATTAGTCCTCCTGTATCACCCTATAAACTTCCTTGCGACTGACCTGATAAACGCTGTAGACTGCAACGATTCCAGAAATAATCATCGTGGCCAGAATAGTTGCACCGGCCATTCCTATTTGTTGCTCTAAGGTCGGTTCCAAGAATGGAAAACTCATTTTTTCTCTGATATAACCGTTGAACAGATAGAAAAGACTGCCGCCAATCCCAATGCCGCTCAGCACTGCCAGACCATTCAAGACAGTAATTTCGCCTAATATCATTTGAACCACACTCTTCTTTGGAGCGCCCAGCGAAGTGTATACAGCAAATTCTTTGCGCCGTTCATTCAGCGAAATAATATACATCATGACAACGATCGCCAAAGAGATTCCCCATAAAACCAAAAGAAAAACTTTCATTACCAATAACATTCCCTGAACATTCTTAGAAACATTTTCAATAATATTTTCGCTCTTTGAAATCGACACCGGTTCCGACTCAAGATTCGACTCCAAACTTTTACTTACTAAAAACGGCGTGGTATCTCCTGCAACATTGACTAAAACTGAAGAAACAACTTTTGAATAGTTCTCAGTCACTTGTTCACCTGTTGTCTGGGCACGCAGTTCTGCCATTTTCCGCGCCGTGTGGACATTCATAAAGGCCGCCTCATCATAGCCCATTCCCGTCCGATCAAGTACCGCTACTACTTTAAATGGCGTATCAAAAAAAAGCAGCGTGCTCCCGGGATCGCCATTGATTGAATTGCCGATAATAATTTCATCATCTTTTAACTGACTGACATCATACATCGAAGAAATCCACGGCCCAATCACGAAGTCGCTGGCCGTATCGATTCCAATGAGTTGAATGGCACTGGCACAGCAGGCAGCGTTTAGCGAACCGACATCGACTTGTGTCGTGACCTGACTTACACCCTGCGTTGAGCGGATTTTTTCAAGTGTTGCCTCATCCATATAATAAGTGCTGGGAGTTCCTTTTAAAAGAAACCCTTCCAAATCGCTTTCACTTCCCTCAGGAACAATTAAAATATCAGCACCCAACCGCTCCTCTGTACTTTTCAGACCATTCATTAATCCGGTCCCCAGCAGTGAGCAGAAAAAGATAAAAAAAGATGTCAGCCCGATCAGAACAATAAAACCCATTGACCGTAAAGGTTTCTGCGTAATATTCTGCCGCACTATAACGACGATACTCAGTTTTTTATTTCTCATCGTCCGGCCCACCTATCCTTTCTTTTTAAAGAATAAGCCTAACCCGCTGAGTCCAATCAATACCAGACCTAAAACGATCAATATCGGTCTTGTCAGCATATTGCAGTGCATCATTCTGCTGCCGCAAACCCCGATCAGGAATGTTGGAACAGCCATGATATAGAGCCCAATCGGCAACAGACTGAAATAGATCCCCCGGCTCAGCTCATGACTTTTGCTGAACATAATTGTCAAAGCCAGAACTGCAACAACACAGCCGATCCCTAATTCCGCCATAGCGGTCCAATGACATTTCATGATGACCTTATCCTGCACCGCACATACTTTAAAAATCGTCAGCGGTCCAAAAGCCGTTAATGATCCAATCAATAAAATAAATATTCCATATATATTTTTTTTCATTTCCTTCCCATCTTTCATATTCAAACTTTTCTCATTTATCACGTTTTGACTTGCACGAACATTATTGTCTGCCCCGGCAATATTCAGCGGACAATAATGTTTCTGCCCGCCGAATCAGTCACGTTTTATTTTTCTGCTTTTTCCATGGCATTTTCAACGGCTTCTTTAAACTGGTCAAATGAAATCGTAGCGCCTAAAACAACATCAACCTCAGCGATCGTTCCTTTTTCTTTCAGCTTTGTCTGGTATGTTTTCATGGCCTCCACCGCATGCTATGCTTTTTGATAATATTCCTGATTGACGATTTCCCCATTGCTTTTGCCATATTCTTCATCCTTGATCGAACCATCCTTTTGATAGGTGACAAACTGCACATCACTAATTTTTTGGTCTTCAAAGGTCAGTGTCACTTTGGCATAGGCGCCATCATCGTCTTTGACACTTTTCCCGATGTACGAACCATCCTGATAGCTGCTGGTGCTTTTGTCCTGACACGCTCCAGTAAACAGCAAGACGCTGGTCAGCAAGATAAGAACGCCGATTTTTTACCTTTTTCTCATTTGTTTTTCATTCCTTTTTTTCAACAATCTTTGTGATTTTGCCATGTTCCAAAAAGACTGTCCGTTCCGATTCCTCGGCAACTTCCGGATCATGTGTCACAACGATGATCGTAGCGCCCTGCTTGTGTAATTTTTTGAAAATCTCCAAGATGATTTTTTCATTTTTTCATCCAAATTTCCTGTCGGCTCATCGGCCAGAATGATCATCGGAAAATTGATCAGTGCCCGCGCAATACATAATCTTTGCTGCTCGCCTCCGGACAGCTGACTTGGAAGATGACGGGCCCGATTCTTCAGTCCCACACGTTCTAATGCCTGCAAGGCTTCCACCTCATCCGGAAGGCTGTGATAATATTGCGCGACCATTACGTTCTCAACGGCCGTCAGATAAGGAATCAGATGAAATTGCTGAAAAATAAGTCCGATCTTATCGCGCCGGATCAAAGTGAGCCCCTTGTCGTTCTCTTTGGAAATATCACTTCCATCCAGGACAACCTTGCCCGATGTCGGTTTGGACATACAGCCGATAATATTCATCAGAGTTGTTTTCCCAGATCCGGAAGGACCCATGATCGAGATCCAATTCCCTTTTTGAACAGCCAGATCAATATCCTGCAGGGCAAACAGTTCTTTATATTTCATAGAAACATTTTCCAATTCCAGGACATTCATTGCTTCCCCTCCTTTCCGTTTGATTTATGTCTACTCACCTTTTAAAACAAGCGCCGGATCAACCTTTATTGCACTTCGAACCGGAATCAGACTCGCCAAAAGCGTTATAAAAAGTGCTAAGGCTATGGTGATCGGGATCAGTCCGATATGAAAACTGATCATCCGGCTGAAAACCTGAACACTAACGATCCTGGCAAAGATATAGCCGAAAATAATACCCATGATGCCGCCGCACAATCCCAGCATGCAGCCCTCTCCAAAAAAATCCTGCACAATCTGTTTGTTTTCCGCTCCCATAGCTTTCTTTAGTCCGATTTCCTTCCGCCTTTCCTGTACAACAGACATCATCGTTGTGCCCACACAAATCAGTGTAATCAGCAGAACGATCAGCGTGACTAAAAAAATCAGCAAAGTTAATTTTTGTGAAACACTGTCTTCAGAATCGGTCAGTTTTTTAACGATTTGATAGCCAACCCGTTCATTGGTTTCTTGCTTGACAGCTTTCCCGGCATTTATTAATTGAGCCTGCTTTAAAGGAAGGCTTGCTTCAATAACGTCATAACCGCTTTCAGTACTTGGAAAAAGATTTTCCAGAATAGAAAGATCCCCATACATGATCTCTTCCTCGGAACCCCCGGTTTGAAGGATTCCCACAACCTTGACTTTCTGAGTTATCCCTGTACCATCCACTGTTTCTCCGGTAATTTCGTAAGTTGTGCCCTCTTTCAAAAGAAACAGATCAGCAACCTCCTGCCCGACCAGCACTTCATTTTTCTTGTCTGGCCAGTCGCCTTCGATATACCAGTAAGGATTCGTCTTCTGTACCTGCGACAGCTGCGTACCGCTGAAGGTAAACGGTATTTCATTCATGCGAACTGTTTCATAGCGAAAGCCGGAGATCCCGGTTGGATCCTCTTCTGAAAGGATCTCTTCGATTTTTTTTAAATCTGCTTTTTGGATCGTTTCCTGATTTTTCCCAGTGACAAAAAGTATATTCGAACCATAACTGCGAAATTCCTGACTCAGTTGACGGGGAATATCAAAATAAATGGCCAATAAACCAGAAACAACGGTCGCGCCGACTATAATTGAAAGGAGCGCAATGACCATTCGGGATTTTCGCCGTAAAATTGAACTGGTGATCATCTTTACGTACATTTTTCTCTTTTTCATTATGCTCACCTTCCATGAAGGACTTCTGCCGGTTTTAAAGACAGCAGCATGCGGATCGCCTGAAGACTGCCGCCGATCGTTACCACAAAAACAATACATATGACCAGCGGAATAACCAGCGGCTTAACCGTAATAGATGTGCCAAAAACACTTTGTCCGATGACCTGAGCCAGTATGTATCCCAACCCATAACCCAGACCGCCGCCGAATAAACCGGAAATAAAAATTTCGGTCAGAAATCTGATCGTGATTGAAAAATTGTCCGCGCCCAGAGCCTTTAATAAGCCAATCTCCTGACTTCGTTCAATAATACTGGTTGATACAATACTGGTAATGCCTAAAATCGAACCAAACAAGCTTAGAATAGTGATCAGAATCATCAATAGCTGGGTCTTGCTCAGAATCGTTCCTTCAGATTCAGCCACCTGCCGGATGACTTTGGCCTTGGAATTAGAAATGGCTTCCTCGATCTGATAAGAAATAGAACTGACATAAGCCGTGCAATACCACGTTTCCCAATCCTTGATCGAAAGCAGTTCCGGGTTCCGTGCTGCTTTGCGGGAAAGCTCATTGTCCGGAGTCGTTATCGCACTGACTTCAATTTTTTCCACCAAACCTTCTTTATTCATTAATTGCTGCAATATAGATAATGGCAGATAAAGCTGGTTGTCAGCATCATCGCCGGCATGAAAAATACCTGTAACGACAACTTCCTGAGTTTGTTGATCTTTATTGAGTTTGATAATATCTCCGATATCCACCTGATATTGCCTGGCCGCCTTTTCTCCAATGACCGCCTCCGCTGCACCGTCATCAGGCCAATCTCCGTCCAGAGTCCACCAGCTTTTCAAATTGATTATTCCAGTCGTAACAGATTCTCCTGTTGACAGATCCAGTGTGTTTTTGAACCAGGTGCCTTCCACCGGAATCTCGTACTTTACCTCATTTTCCATTTCAGCATCGATCGATCCAGATAAGAAAGGAGTAAAATCAACAATATTGTACATGCATATACAGGTCTGCCTC
>JAATEZ010000004.1 GCA_015655485.1 Lactobacillales bacterium
ATCGGTCGCTTTCCCAGCCCGATATTCTTGCCAAAAACTAAATACACCATTTATAACATTGACTAACCAAATAGCAATACCTAACTCAGCCATATCAGCTAATAAAGCAACGGCTCCGCCGCACCAAAGTAAAATAGCCATTAAACTAGTAAAATTCCCTAAAAAAACAAGATATACTGGTTTGCCTTTTTTCTCTTTAAGAATATTTTTACCATAAGTTTCTTGATGCCCCTTGACTTCAGCGGCACTCAATCCAGTTTGTCTTGTTTTTAAGCAATCAAATAACTCATTGTCAGATAATCTTGCAATTTCATCATTTGTGTATGATTGCTTCTCATTTTCTTTCATTACTTTTCTCACCTTTTCTTTTCAATTAACATTATCTCCAGAATTGAGGTAAGTATATCAAATATAAGCGGAAATGAAAGTGAGAAGCTGAAAATTTTCAAAACCTTAATACCATCTTTATACCGCTTATCCATAAGAAAAGCTGAATGGACTTTTGTCAGCCTGCGAGCAAAATAGAAACTGGGAACAAAGACGCTTGTTGTCTTTGCGAAAAGTGATCTTTTTGCCGAAGCAAGCTGGTTCATGAAGCTGGACACTGAAAAGCTGAATGAGACCGTTCAACCCCTGAGCAAATTAGGAAAACTGACAAAATGTCTGTTTCATTTTCGCCAGTTTTATCTATTTGCTGATGGGGCTGATCTCATGAAGCTGGATCCAGAAAAGCTGAATGAATTTTTGTCAGCCTGCGAGCAAAATGGCAAATGGAGCATGAATCGCTTTTTGATTCCTACAAGATTGGCCTTTTTTTCTAAGATAAGCTTATTCATGAAGCCGATTAAAAAAAATAGGATGAGTTATTCATCCTATTTTTCACTAATATTTACTTAACAGTCACATGTCCTACTTCAGCGCTTGCTTCAACTTCACCTTTATTGGTTAATTCATATTGATCGACAGCATCCATATTAGTTATGATCACAATCATTTCATTGCTTTTTTCAGCTTTTTCAAGCTTTTCAAGATCAACTTTAGCTACTAATGTCGAGGGTGTCACTGCATCTCCTTCAGCCACCTTTATTTTAAAGGGGTCTCCGTTCAGTTCCACCGTATCTACTCCCATATGCAGAAGAATTTCCAAGCCATTGCTCATTTTCAAGCCAATCGCATGCTTGGTTGGGAATACACTTAGAACCTTTCCGTTGATCGGCGCATAAATATCACCTGAAGACGGGATCACTGCATAGCCGTCCCCCATCATCTTTTGAGAAAAAACCGGATCCTTCACTTCATCGATTGGTATTACTTTTCCAGTCGCTACCGCATAGAAAGATTGTGCTGAATGATCAATAGGTACTTCTTTTTTCTTTTTTAAAAAATCAAACATGATATTCTCCCCTTTATATTCAATAGGTTGCCCTTAACGATAAGTATAAAGAAAATAAATTAGGAACACAAGAAAAGACTCAATGAATTAATAATTATTTTATTTTTATTTTGTGTCCCACCGAATAATTGTTTGGCTTTCAGCTGCTGCAAAAATAACCTCGATCAATTCTAACACCTGATAAACTTCTTCATTTTTAACGATTGGTTCTGCATTGGTTCGAATCACTTTATAAAAATTTAAGTATAATTCATCAAAATCAGGCATTACTTCTGGAAGATCCGTTTCGATCGCGGCTTCTTCGGAAGGCGGTACCATTGTTTTAGTCAAGCCTTGACCGGCCTGGATCGCTGTTGGCATGACTGTTTTTTTTGCTCTTTGGATAAAACTAATTTTCCTGAAAGATCCCAATCTTGAATGATCCCGCTGCCATTCAGTCCTTTCACGTACCATCGCGGCAGCTTGACAAAGTTTGAAGTTCCTACTTCTACTAAAGCCTTAACACCATTTTTAAAAGTGATCCAGCTGATAAATCCATCATCTACTTCATCCCCCAAAATATAACTCAAATCGGCCGCACATGATTATGATAGATAAATTCCATATCAGCTTCAGCGGCTTTTGATGCCAACTTTTGTATCGTTTTAAAAAAATGCTGCCACTCGCTCCATGTAGCAAAGTTTGCATAGGGACAAACGATCCGGCTGTTCCCTAAAGTTTTTTCTCGATTGATCACTTCATCAAAATGCCCTAAAAGTTCTTCATAAGGAATGTGCGACTCTGCTGCTTTTAAACCAAGTGAATCCAGATGCCGCCGCAATGATTCGGCATCCATTCCATAATATCCGGCAAATTCCACTCCGGAATAACCCATTTCTTTGACCTTTGTCAAAGTTCCTAAAAAATCATTTTGACATTCTTTTTGTATACTCCATAGCTGTAAAGCGATTTTCGGCCTCATCAGCTAGACTCCTAAATTTTCAAAAAAGACGGGAGCGCCAGCTTCTGCTGATTTATAAATAGCTTCTAAAATCTCAGTCACTATCAGTGCTTCTTCTGGTTTAACTAAAGGCTCAGTATCATGGATGGCCGCATCGATCCAGGACTGCGCTTCTAAAACTTCCGGCTTGCTCGCTGCTCCATCATAAAAATCAACTCCGCCTGTTTCCAGTTCCATTCTTTTTTCATAAAGTAAGCTGTGTTCTTCTCCGTTGATCCTCAGCCCATCATTCATATCCGCCCCGCCAAACGTTCCGCACAGCGATGAAAAGTTTTTACACTGGTAAATCCAGATTTTTCAGCTATATTGGACATCGGGAGCCGTTCATTTGC
>JAATEZ010000321.1 GCA_015655485.1 Lactobacillales bacterium
GAGCTCACTTATTTCATGCCCTCCAGTAGCATATAGTCCCTTCTTATTAGCAGCATCCATGACTTTTAATTCATTTTTAGGATTTTCAACACTATAGGTTTCTGTTGCAACGATCACTTCTGAGCCAAGAAGACTCAATTCTTCTATTTTCTTATTAATAGCTGCTTCAGTTAAATCTTTTGAGTCTATAAATATGTGATTTATATTCAAAAATTTATTCTTAGCCAACTCTATATTCTCAATATTTGACTCTTTTTTTGCATTCCGTTTATCTACTCCAGTGGACATCGCCAAAATACCCACATTGGCGACATCACCTTCTAGTAAAGCATTCGTTGCCTGTGTTGTACCATGAGCAATAAAAGTGATATCTTCTGGTTTAAGTGAATTTTCATCCATCAATTCTTTTAAAATAATTATTATTCCCTTAGCAACACCTTCTTTATCGCTATGTGTTGTAGGAATTTTCTTTTTCCCAATTATTTTATACGTATCATTATCGATTGCTACGGCGTCTGTATAAGTTCCACCTACATCTATGCCAATTCTTACTTTACTCATGACTTAAACTTCTCCTTACTTAATAAATAACAACTGCTCCGATAACCATTGATACTAACACACAAGCCATCATCCAAAAAATACTCTGACGCAGTATCTCATTGACATCTGTTTTAGTAAAATCTGCTAACCAAACATTATGCGAGTTAGTTGGATCACATACAGATTGGATATTCGTTACATTTCTTAAAGCGATCATTGCTGCAATAGGATTCAATCCAGCACTTACTAGTAACGCTGCAACACCGCTTCCTAGACCAAAAACATTTAGTGGTCCGCGATATATGGCCAAAGGTGATAAAAGAGTAAAAAATAAAATATAACCGATAAATGATGTTGGAATAATTTTCTCCATAAAAGGTGAGACAATAGCCGAAATGGCTGGAGAAGTTACAGCTGCTAACAGCATACCGATCCCAATCATCAATGCAATTGCGCCAGCAACCTCCTGAATGCCCTCTACAAAACAGCTAGAAATAATATGCAAAGGTCTTTTAGGCCGAACCAAAATCAAAGTAATGGCAATTCCACACAAAACCGCCGAAACAATGTCAAGTTTGAAAATAAATACTAATAAAACTGGAATAATAGGTGAAATCAAAGCAATCGTTGGTACCTTTATTTGGCTTTCTCCAACATCTGTTCCCTTTTTTGAGGTCCAGTTTTTTTTATTTTTAATATCTTTGTTTACAAAAAAGATAATCATAATTATTCCCATAACAATAACTGGAACAGCACTTATCCATGAATACTCAGCAATAGTGGTGACTTTTAATCCCAAAACGTCTGTATAAACTGCCCAGTTTGAAACATTGAATAGAGCACCTACTGCCACTGATAAAAGAATAACAAAAGTTGATGTCATTGGTGATATTCCTGTAGTTAACATAATGGGAATCATGATCGTCCCAATTAAAATAACCATTCCTAAACCACCCGATGCAGAAATAATGATAGAACCTGCAAAGAAAAAAACAAGAGATATCAACAAAGGTTTATCTCCTGCTAATTCAGCTGCTTTCCTTATTATACCTTTAGTTATCCCAACTTTATTTAATATTTGCCCAAAAATGGAACCGAAAATCAATCCTGATATAGCTGATGATAATTTCATTGATCCTAGTGATAAAACACTGGCAGAAATTGTAAATGTCTCTGCGTTTTTTGAAATAAAAGGAATTCCTGCAATAACACTAAAAATAATTGCCATAATCGGCAGGGCAAGAATTGTTGTCATCTTTCTGGTCATCATTAAAACAACAAAGAGTAAAAAAGTTATGATGATCCCAAATGCTTGCAACACTTCAAAGTTATTCATTATATTCACTTCTTTCTTTTTGATAGCATTAGTTTAGCAACCTTTTTCTCAAAATGCAATATATTTTTGAAAAAAATAAGCATTATGAAAATATATTTCGAATTATATTTTCATGAGTGTTTTTCTCTTTTGCATGTTATACTTATTACTGAAAATAAAATTATAAATGAGGTTTTTACTATGAACGAGTCTCTCGTTATCCATAAAATAAACTCAAACAAGCATAACTTGACTATGTTAGAAAAAAAAATAGCAGCGTACGTTTTAGAATGGCCTTCGCAAGTAGAATCTTCTACTATTTCTTCGCTTTCTAAAAAAATTGGTGTATCTGAAGCCAGTATTAATAGATTCTGTAAAAAAATCGGCTACAAGGGCTATAACTCATTTAAAATTGCCATTGCACAAGATAATTATTACAAGGGAATGCAAGGCAAACATAATAACACTGATTCCTATATTGATTCTTTTTTTTACGATTACAAGGAATTGTTGCTTACAATTCCAAGCATAATTAAAGAAGAGACCATTGACAAAGTTTGTGAAAAAATTACAAATTCCCAACAAATATATATTATTTCATTTGTTGATACCAATTCAGTGGCCTTACACTTAAAAAACCATTTGTCTCTATTAAATATGTCCTGCGAAATTTATTCAGATTTATTCATGATCAAACTCTTAGCAAATAAATGTCAGGAAAATGACTTAGTATTTGTCATTAATTACTCAGGTAAAACAAATTTGTTAAATGATACTCTGGAAACAATTAAACAAAATAATACTCCAATTATTTTGTTTACAAGTTATGACTCAACTGAACTTGTCAAACAATCCACCGAAAGTATCATTATTCCAAATGAATTGCCCAGTAAAGAAAATCACTATTTTCCAATTTTAATCGCCTACTTTTCAGTGATTGATTTTTTAATTAATCGCTTAATCGTCTCAAATAAGCATCTCAAAAAAGTTAGAATTGAAAATGATGGTACATTAATGGGAAATTTTATTAATACTAATTCATTCCTCTAAATAAAAAAAATCTTTAAACAAAATTCAGTCATTCTGAAAGTTGTTTAGAGATTTTCTTTTTTGTAGCAGCGCTCAGGTTTTTTATCCTGCTGTATATTGTATATTTTTTCACTTAAAGATTCTTTAAAAATGGCTTCCGGTTAAATTGAATAAGAATATTGTATATACCTTGCTTTACAGAAATCAAGCCTCCCGATTTAGTTCTCCGTTTTCTTTATTTTCTAAAAAAAGCTATTCTTGTATATTTCATTTTCTAATTTTGGGATAGATGAAATATCTGCTCCCGTTACTTTTTGAATCCATTCCATAGGCAGTTCTTCTGTCAACATTTTTTTCGCTATAATTCATTTATTTTTTTCTTCTCCCTTTTTTATCCCTTCTTCTCTGCCTTCATTTTCTGCATAGGCCAGCATGGCGTTCCAATCTTTGCGTGCTTTTTCTGCGGCATCGATCATCTCTCGTTCCTCCTTTGCTAAATTCTGATACGCTGCGATCTCACAGGCTTCTTTGATAGAACCCGGAGCTGTTTCAGCAACTTTCCCGGTATGAAACTAGTCGATCCAGTCCTTCAGTTCTTTCTGAGTTTCAGCCGGCCGTTTTTTTAATTCTAAAGATGTGACGTTCAGCAGAGGCTCTTCCTTTGCCGCGGCATAAGTCAAACCATGTTCTTTATCATACATTTCAAAAGTATGCGGCACCGCCCGATCTTCTTTAAACAAGATAAAATCCAGGATATTGATGCCATAAACAGGATATCATTCGCCGGGATCACTTTTTTACTAGACAAACGCTCACCTCATCCGATTCATTATTGATTTTTTGTCAGGCAAAAAAGCGAAGTCCAGTCAACTAAGAAATTGGCGATTGATTCAACTGATTTGCGATCAGCTGAAAGAAGTCCTGCGGTTTTTATGGCTCTATGATACGCCAGATTTTCGCAAATAGACGGATCATCCAGCTGAAATCGGTCATATTTTTATTGTCGTGACTGCCAAATATTTTTCGTCATTGTCATCTTTACTTTTTTGCCTTTCAAGTTAATATATGCAAAAATGGCGATTTGATTTTTAATTTTAAAAAAAGTGATCCTGTTTCTTTCGGTTCTCATATGAAAGTTTCAGAGGAGAATACTCATGCTCTTCTCTTTTTTTCTCCTCTGAAAAAAGTTTACTGATGCGACTTCTCTTGTTCAGAATTTAAAATACTGTCAAAGGCATTTTTATCTTTAACAGGACATCTTTTATCAAATAAAATTTGCAGACTAGACTCTATACAGGACATTTAAGAGTTTGTTTTTGCCACTTTTGAATGCCTGTTTTCTGTCTTTTGAATTCTTAAAGAGTCCTTCATTTCATGTATTTCTCATAAATCAATTATGCCGAGTTATCGTTCAATGCCATAACTTCCTGATACATTTCGATGGCTTGATTTTTGTCGTATACATAAATCAATAAAATATCTAAAAGAAATGTTGGATAATCCACCTCATTGATTGCACGACTAAAGCACATAGCCGCTATCTCGCTTGTCGTTCTAACATTTGATTTATGTTCATAAAAAAGAAATTTCCACAAAGATATCCTGGTTTTTTGAGTATAGATCTCGGTATCATGACATTCAATGTGATGATATAATTCGTGTCCCAGAATCAGATCTGATATTTTATCACGAAATTCTTGCGGAATCTGTTCTTCATTTTTGATTCGCTCAATAGGGCCATCCATCAGCATGATCGCTCCGGGGGATTGATACAAAGCAAATAAAATCCGATTTCCGATTCGTTCTTCTTCCTGATGAACTAAGTGTACGCTCTCAGCATCAAGAATTTCTTTTACGCCCATGCCGCTGTATTGCTTTTTTATTTTTTCTGCAGTTTCATAACCGCAGCGAACAGAAGCGGCAATCATCTGCCTCTTCTGTTCTTCAGAAATTTTTTCAGTTAAAATGTCACGAGCAAATAGATATTCTCCCCATACTTCATCAGGAACCTGTTCAAGATTGAAAATCATTTCTGATAAGTCAGGTTTGCTTAATATTGGCTGCAACGATGATCACCTCTTCATCCGGATCAATGGTATCCATTTCAAGATCAGTTAGTAATTGCAACTGTTCAAAGTACATGGCTGAAAAATCCACTACTCTTGCTCCAATACAGATATAATAATCCGGACGAGCAACCAATTCTGTTTGATAAACAGCCATTTCATCCCAAAAAGCTGTCAAAGCTTCCAAATAATCCGCTGCTCTGGTAACAGCACACATGGCCTGACCGCGCTGAACCTTGATAAATCCTTTCTTATCAATAATCCGAACTGCCCCGGAAGTATTCTGTTGTCCTTTTTCGCCTACTACATAAAAATACTTATTTTTGGCCAGCACTTCAACTTCTGCTGCATCCATGCGCATGTCTTCGGCACCAATTGTAATCGCTTCTTCTTTCGTTGCTTCCTTAGTCAGATCTGTCGTTTTCACTTCTGTCGAACCAGTCGCGATCGCCGTTACTTTTGAAGTTTGGGGATCGATCTCAATGTGGATCTCAACAGAATCCGGTGTCGCACCTGATTCAACAGCCTTATTCATTGCTTCATTTTTAATACTGCGAATATCTTCTGAACTCGGATTAGGAATAATTCGTTCCACAACATCTCGAACCATGGCCAGGGCTACTCCAATCGATGAAATCACTTCAGCATTTTCAGGGATAGAATACTTCACTCCCATCTTATCGGCAAAGTAGATGATCAATGAGGCGGCCCCTCCGCCAACTCCAACCAAAGAAATCTGATCTTTTTCTAATTTATACTTGTCGGCAAGTTCTAAAATGATCGGTTCAATTTTCGCATACGATTTTTCCATGATTTGCTTAGCGATGTCTTCAACCGTCGTGCCGCAGTAATCGGCCAAAGTCTGCATGGCGATACGTGCGGATTCGGCCTTTCCATACGAAAAATGTTCAGGTCTTACCAGTCCTAACACATTAGCCGCACAAGAATTGGTAATTGTCACTTCGCTGCCGTCTTCCAGAACGATCTTCACATAATCGGCCGGGTCGCCTTTTTTAGGTGAAAAGAATTCAACTTTAGGCCCCTTGAGTTTATCTGGATCTACAAAGACTGAATAATCCAGCCCGGCAATATGAGCGGATCGAGGACCGACATCAATGATCCCGTTTTTGTCTGCCCGTACCATAGAACCGCCGGCACATCCTAAAACACGTACATCTAAAGAGGAAATATAAGTCGGATGACCGCCAACGATCGAATAATCGATCGCTGGACGACCATTTTTGATGACACCAATATTTGTGGTCGTTCCGCCGACTTCAAAATAGACGCCATTAGAAGCGCGCAAATACATCAATGAACCCATGACAGAAGCAGCAGGACCTGATAACATAGTCAGCACCGGCCGTTTTTTCATTTCGCTGATCTCCATGACACCGCCATCCCCGCGCATGATCATCAGAGGAACGTTGACTCCGGATTCGCGGACGGAAGCTTCTGTAGAAATGGCCGTATCCAGCATCTTAGGCAGGATCGAGGCATTGATCGCTGCAGTGCGGGTACGACGAGTCAATCCATAAAGCTTAGTAATATCAGATGCCATCGTTGTCGGGATCTCTTCTGCTTGCGCGACCTTATATACCATTTGTTCCGGCTCGCTATCATCGACTCCAAAAGCCATAGATGAAACTAATACTTTCGCCCCTTGATCTTCAAGATTTTCAATGACTTCTTTCACCTTTGATTCCTTTAATTGTTTTAATGGAATAAATGAATTCACAATACTGATTTTTTTCCCGTTTCCAAGATCAACATCATTCAAAGAGGTCTGCCGTTTAGCCAGCCAGCCTTCCACTCCGCCTTTAGACATTCCAATGACGCCAACAGTCGCCACATCGCCTTCTATCAGCGCGTTTGTTGCTTGAGTAGTAGAATGAGCAACAAAGACCACATCCTCTGGACTGATATTATTTTCAGACAAACAATTATGGAAAGATCGCACAACTCCCGCGGCAACTCCCCGCGGATCATCATGAGTCGTTTTCACGGAAGATTTCCCAATAATTTTCTGAGTCGTGTTGTCGATCGCCACTGCCTTGGTATGGGTGCCTCCTACATCGATCCCCATTCTAACTAATCGTTTCATAAAAATCTCCTTACTTTGAACTCTTTATTTTTTAGTTAAACTAACCCGCCATATAAAACATAGACAATAATACACATAATGATCCCAACGATCCATCCAGTTGGAATCGATTTCTTCATAAAATCCCCAGATGAAACTTTTGTATAACCAAAACCCCAGGCGAC
>JAATEZ010000242.1 GCA_015655485.1 Lactobacillales bacterium
ATATATAGCTGACAAGATAAGTTATGTCCCCTCAAAAGGATTTATTATTACCTATTCAGTTAGTTCTGTAAATAGTTCAGAAGAGCAGCTTCAGCTCCAAACAAATTTCACGCTTGAATATAAAGTGGATTGGAATTCCCTGATAAACAATCAACCTTTATCTTGTTCCGCCTTAGCTGTTTTTCTGGATTCAGACTATAGTCCAAGTTACACAAAAAATATTAATCCGTCAGCAAGAATTTTAACTACAGCATCTGGTTATTCAGTCAGTCTCAATTCTGCTCAGACAACCGGTGATGCTGATTTGAATCAATTTGTGCTTTTCCCGTTATCTTCTGATTTTCAAATATCCGTCTCTGGAAATAATGCTGAACTATTTTCTGTCAAACAGAGTGACAATCAGCTTGTTATTAAACAACTGACCAATGAAGGTGGAAAAACAGCCAATTTAATCATAAAATATAAAGGCACGACGGTATTTCAAAGACAACTGGTCAGCACCGCTGTAAGCAGCAGTGAAGATGATTGGTGGACTCAACTAACAGCTGACAGCTTGAGCTGGACTTCTGTGTCAACACAAGACAATTACGGATCTTTTTACTATCTTAACAAGACAAACACACAAATTTCAAACAATTCCAAAAACCGTGTTACGTATTTCAAGTACACTGGTAATTTCCTTATCCTGTTGAATTCTAGTTCTTTTGCAAAAATTGAGTATAGTCCTGATGGCCACTATTTAAGAGCTGTCCTAACCAATAATGCGAGCCAATACGGATATAATCTAAACGGCTATACCAGCGATTCAGTTTCTATCCTTGTTAATAATCAATACGTAAATGCTAATGGTATTATTCCTTCTGCCTCAGCTACAGCAGCTGCTTTTGCCGCAAAAGCCTCGGCCGTTCAATCTGCACAGTCCAATACCGCATCCAGTACAAATGAGACCGGAACTAGTCAATCAGTAGATTCTTCTTCAACTGACACTGCTGAAACGACTGCTTCTACTGATAATAAAGTAACTGATACTGACCAGACTGACAGCTCTAGTAATAACAGCAGTGTTAGTCAAGACACCAAATGAATCAAGAAAAACACTTTAATTGAATAACGAAAATTGACAAACCCTGATAAGTGTATCATAATCATACTTGTAACTAGATAAATAAATATTTGTTTAAAATATTCATTCTGGGGAGAGGTATGATATTTTTATGAAGAACGCTGAAGGTGACCTTGAACCTGAGAAAAAGCCCGGGTCAGTCCGGGTATCCATAAAACGTTCGATACTTATTGTTTTTGTTACTTTCAGCCTTGTTTTTGGGGTAACTTTTTATTTAAAAGATAAAGTAAACCGCTCAAATTCAGAAAATAGTTTTTCACTTTGGTCCGCTATGCAGAAGCGTGATTATGATTATGATTCCGATCCTATCTTAGAAATAAAAGAGACAGATGCATCTAAGACAAGTCAGCAGCTTATTCAGGAGGCAGAAACTCTGCATAAGAAAAAGAATCAAACGGTCATTCTTTCTATGAAAACACCATTAGATTTAATGTCTGAAGCAGACGAATATTCTACGATCGTACTTTTTCAAGTGATAAGTTCGACTAAAGATACTAAAATTCAAATTTCACGAGAATATGAAAATGTCCCTACAGAATATATCGCTTTTTCAAAAGATTATGTGACCGCAAATGAATTGAATCTGATCACTGGACAATTGATCATGTCTGTCTCCTACCCTGAAAATTCAAGTGCACTTTACTTGCTGGAATGGGCCAAAGGATTTACAAATTCTTTTATTGAGGAAAATAACAATAAAGATATCAAAAGTGTGACTTTAAAATTAACGATCAGTGGAACTACCAGAAATTATCTCTATGATTCTAGGCAATCAAACATATTAGTAGAAGTAAAAAAATATTAAATAGTATATACTACATAGTCTAAGCTTGGGCTAAGAATCCAGCTAATAATCATTCAAAGGAAAACTAAAATGAAAACTAAACAAATCATAGGTAATTCAATTGGAACTTTTCTGGTAATAATTTTTCTGCTTTTTTCAGCTTTAAATTTTTTTTCTGCTCCAGATTCTAAAGGGCTTTTTGGATTTAAGGGGTACACCGTCGTCAGCGGCAGCATGGAACCGACTTTTTCAACAGGTGATTATGTCGTTGATAAAGTGAAGTCCTTTGATCAAGTCAAAAAAGGTGATATCATCACGTTTAAATCTGATGATACAATTGTTACTCACCGAGTCAAAAAGGTGACTGCCAAGGGAGTGACTACTCAAGGTGACGCGAACAATATTCAAGATCAGGCAGAAGTTTCAGCCGACGAATATATTGGCCATTACCTCTTTGTGATTCCTAAACTAGGAATTGTTGTTGAATTATTACAGCAACCGGTCATTTTTGCTTCAGTGATTGGACTGATGGCTATTCTTCTTATTTTTCTCTATCTAAATTCATCTGGAGACAATGGAAAACATACGGAAAAAGAAGTAAAACAGAAAAAAATACGCCAAAAAAAGCATTAGATCTACTACTAAAATAATTGTTGATAACAAGTTCGTTTTTCTGTCTCATGGTAAAAAACGCGATATTGATCAGAATATTTTTTATTTAGCGGCGGAGACAATATTGGTTCTCAAGCCGCTTTTATTTTCTATTTTTTTCTGTTTCGCGGATCCAAGACAGCTTTTTGCCACACTTTTCCGTTTTATTCCAGCAAAAATGTTTAAAAGTTGATAAAATCATTTAAAAATAGTACATTATACTTATTATGAAGGCGGTGACAAATATGAAACGGCTGGATCACATTTATCAATTTGTTAAGGAACAGACAGCTTTTTTAACTCAAGAGGAATTAGATTTAGGCAAAGGTATCACGACCAGTGACATTGCTAAAGCGTTGAACTTACAACGCGCTAATGTGAGTAAAGACTTAAACACGCTGGTGCGTGATGGACAACTGATAAAATTGGATGGACGGCCTGTTCGTTATGTGGATATTCGCGTGAAGTGGCATAAACCACTGGTCAAAAATGTCATTTCCTATAAACAAAACGATCCCCCAAAAAGCATCCCTGCCGACAGCCCAATAAAGCCTGTCGAAGAAAATGTTGAAGATATCTTTCCCAAGATCATAGGCTCCTCAGGCAGCATGAAAACTCAAGTAGAGCAGGCAAAAGCAGCTATTTTATATCCGCCTAAAGGACTAAACTGTTTAATAACCGGCCAGACTGGCACGGGAAAAACTTTCTTTGCCCATGCTATGTTTCGTTTTGCCAAGGCAAGCAAGATCATTCCCGCAGATAAAGAATTGGTTATTTTTAATTGTGCTGACTACGCACACAACCCTGAACTGCTGATGTCTCATCTGTTTGGCTATAAAAAAGGCAGCTTTACTGGTGCCACAGAATCAACAGAAGGCCTCATTCAACGAGCGGATAAAAGCATGCTTTTTCTCGATGAAGTACATCGGCTTCCTCCCGAGGGACAAGAAATGATTTTTTATTTTATGGACCATGGAACATACAGCCGTTTAGGAGAAGTGGCCAAGGAGCATCAAGCGGATGTCAGGATCATTTGCGCAACAACGGAAGACCCTAACTCAGCCCTGCTTCAAACCTTTGTGCGCAGGATCCCGATCGTTATCCAATTACCGATTTTTAACGAACGGCCGGCAAAAGAAAAAATTGATTTGTTAAAAAACATGATTTCTTTAGAAGCAGCCAGAATCCAAAGGGAGATCACTTTGCCTGAAGATGTGGTCAAAGCATTGATTGGCAGTGTCACTTACGGAAATGTCGGGCAATTAAAATCAAATGTACAATTAGTTTGTGCTAAAGGATTTCTTAATCATATGGATCAGCCGGTGATTTCAATTGCACTTGAAAATCTGACTCCTGAGATTCGTGAAGGGATCATGCAGCTGGCCAGCAATCGTGATTCACTTTCAGAAATTTCTCGTTATTTGGACGCCCAAATGACGATTTCACCTAATGAACAGCCGCTAACGATTTCTGAAGATGCTTATGAATTACCTTTTAATCTTTATGAAATCATCGGTGACAAAGCCGCCTTATTAAAAAATGAAGGATTAGACCAGGAACACATCAACAATTTTATTACCACTGACATTAACATTCATTTGAAATCATTTTATAAAAATAACGACTTCAATACAGGAGCTGAAGATAAGTTAGCTGAGATCGTAGATAAAAAAATCATCGATATCACTAAAGATATTTATTCTTATGCTACCAGTGAATTGAAATATCCTTTTCATCCCAATTTTATTTACGCCATGAGCTTACACATTAGTTCGTTTTTAAAAAGGATCCAGTTGGGGCAAAAAAACCGAACTATCAATATCAACATTAAAAATATGGTTGCTGACTATCCTACAGAATTCAGAGTTTCTAAAAAAATCAAACAGATGCTTCAGGATTCTTACCAAATTCAAATCCCTGAAGGCGAGATCTATTATTTAACGGTATTATTAGCCTCTTTACGTGCCGAAACAATCACTGGTGAAATCGGAATCGTAGTAGCTGCTCATGGCAAAACAACGGCTACTAGTATGGTCCAAGTCGTTTCCTCTTTACTCGGTACAGATCATTTGCGTGCAGTGGATATGCCTTTGGAAATGAATCCAAATGATGCGCGCAAAAAAATCATTGAAATGGTCCAAGATGTTGATCGCGGCAGCGGAACTATTTTATTGGTGGATATGGGTTCTTTAGCTACTTTTTCTGAAGAAATCACTGAAAAGACCGGTATTCTCGTACGAACAGTAGACATGGTCACCACACCAATGATTTTAGAGGCTGCCCGTAAAGCTTCTCTTTTAGATACCAGCCTCATGGATCTATATGAATCACTTAAAAATTTTCGCGGATACGCCCAGAACTCTGTAAAAAAAATAGCCCCTTCAGAAAATTTGCCTTATCCCGAATTGCCTAAAGCGATCGTTGCTATTTGTTCTTCTGGAGAAGGAACTGCCGTCCAAATGAAAAATATGATTGAAGAAAATTTGATTGATCATTTTGATCAGGAAATAGAAATTTTCCCAATATCTGTGATCGATATGAAAACAAGTCTGTTTGATATTCAACAGAAGTATCAAATCATTGCTGTAACCGGAGTAATTGATCCTAAAATAAAGGCTCCTTACATCCAAATGGAAGCATTTTTTACTGGAGATTCGCAAAAAATAATTGATCAAATCATCGATCGTTCTTTTTCAGAACAGACTCCTCAGCTGGATGAAACAGCGGCAAAAGAAATTTGCCACCAGTACATGGAAAAAAGTTTCACTTTTATCAACGCTGGAAAAGTGTTAGATCCACTATGGCATTTTGTAAGCTTGATCCAAAAAAATTATATCGAATTTTTTCCTTACTCTTTTTATATTACTCTGATCATGCATCTTGCCGGCATGCTCGAACGAATTTTAAAAAATGATATATTAGTCGTCGATATTGCCGTAGATAATTTGGCAGCAACGGCTGACTATAAAAAAATTTTGACCGGCATCCATTTTCTAGAAGGTTCTTTTAATATGAAAGTCCCTGATGAAGAGATTTATTATATTATCCAACTGATCCAAACTCAAACAAATTTATAAAACAAGTTAAATCATGCTGAACACCTGAATGATCTTCATTTATAACAGGCCGATCAGTATGATTTTTTGCTCTATTCTGATATCGATCAATATAGTTTATTCAAGCTGAAACAATGCAGAAATACAATACACTATAATGATACACTGTTTTTCTTCAATCATAATACACTACCTGAAATATTTCATTAGTGTATCATTCTTGCTGTATCAGCCTTTTTAAACTGATACACTAAATTGGCACGATTATTGCTTATATATAGTTGTGGTTTCAAATTCATGGAAGGGCGTGATTCATGATAAGTTTTTTGTTAACGGTTGTTTTTGACAAGAAAATACATTTTCGTTGATATTATCCATTTTTATTTAAAATGATTTCTTGTCAAAAAAAAAAGTACGGAAATAGGAGGGATCAAAAGATGGTAGGGATTATTCTTGCAAGTCATGGAGATTTCGCTAAGGGGATTTTACAATCCGGCACAATGATTTTTGGAGAACAAGAAAAAGTAGTTGCTGTGACTCTTGACCCAAGCGAAGGACCAGAAAATTTCAGATCTAAGCTCGAGACCGCTATTCAATCATTTGGAGAAGACTCGGAAGTTCTTTTTTTAATTGATTTATGGGGTGGAACACCTTTTAATCAAGCAAATGGCCTTTTGGAAGGCGAAAAAGACAAATATGCCATTGTAACAGGTTTAAATTTACCTATGTTAATTGAAGCATTTTCTGCACGTTCTTCTGCAGATTCATCACATACGATCGCAGCACACATCTTAGAAGTCGCTCAAGAAGGCATTAAGGTGAAACCTGAGTCGATCGCACCCGTTGCAACTTCTGTAAATGCTTCTAAGCGTAATACCGGTGGTGCTATCCCTGAAGGAACTGTTATTGGAGACGGAAAAATCAAAATCGTATTGGCTCGTGTAGATTCTCGTCTGCTTCACGGTCAAGTCGCAACAGCCTGGACAAAATCGGTCAACCCTGATCGGATCATTGTCGTTTCAGATGCTGTTGCGAAAGATGACTTGCGCCGAAAATTAATTGAGCAGGCAGCTCCTCCAGGCGTTAAGGCTCATGTAATTCCCAAAAACAAAATGATCGCAATCGCAAAAGATCCAAGATTTGGCGGTATGAAAGCAATGCTGTTGTTTGAAAACCCTGAAGACGCAGCGGAAGTGATCGATGCAGGTGTAGATGTGAAAGAATTGAACGTCGGTTCTATGGCTCATTCTGAAGGAAAAGCCATGGTCAACAAAGTATTGGCGATGGATCAAACAGATATTGATACATTCAACCACTTGCATAACAAAGGAATCACTTTTGACGTGCGCAAGGTACCAAATGATAACAAGGGGAATATGGCGGAACTTCTTAAAAAAGCTCAAGAGGAGTTAACGAAACAATAATTATTCAATAGAAACGGAGGATTAATCATCATGGAATTGAATGCTATTCAAGTGATATTAGTCGTTGTCGTCGCATTTTTAGCTGGTATGGAAGGAATTTTGGATGAATTTCATTTTCATCAACCTGTTATTGCGTGCACGTTAATCGGCTTAGTTACAGGACAATTAATACCCTGCCTGATTTTAGGCGGTACATTACAAATGATCGCTTTAGGATGGGCAAATATCGGCGCTGCTGTAGCACCCGATGCTGCATTGGCATCCGTGGCATCTGCCATTATCTTAGTTCTTGGCGGACAAGGCAAAGCCGGTGTGTCTTCGGCAATCGCAATAGCTGTACCATTGGCTGTTGCCGGATTATTGCTGACCATTATCGTTCGTACTATCGCGACAGCCTTTGTACATTTTATGGATGCTGCTGCTAAGGAAGGAAATTTCAAAAAAATTGACTTCTGGCATATCGCCGCTATCTGCATGCAAGGGATACGGATCGCTATTCCAGCTGCCCTAATTTTAGCTATTGGTGCCGGTCCTGTGAAAGGGTTATTGGACGCAATGCCGCTTTGGTTGACGGACGGTTTGGCCATTGGTGGAGGAATGGTCGTAGCCGTTGGTTATGCTATGGTAATCAACATGATGGCAACTCGTGAAGTTTGGCCATTTTTCGCCATTGGTTTCGTATTAGCGACTGTTTCAGAAATTACACTTATCGGTCTTGGTGCTATTGGTGTAGCTCTTGCACTTATCTATTTAGCGCTTTCTAAACAAGGCGGTTCAAAGAATGATGGTGGATCTAACACTGGTGATCCACTCGGCGATATTATAGATAATTACTAGGAAAGGAGCATACAAAAAATGGTAGATAAAATAGCATTATCGAAAAAAGATCGTATTTCTGTTTGGTGGCGTTCAACCTTCCTTCAAGGTTCTTGGAACTATGAACGTATGCAAAACGGCGGCTGGGCATTTACAATGATCCCCGCAATCAAAAAATTATATAAATCAAAAGAAGATCGTGCTGCAGCATTAAAACGTCACTTAGAATTTTTTAATACTCATCCTTATGTTGCCTCACCTATTATTGGTGTAACCTTAGCACTTGAAGAGGACCGTGCCAATGGCGCACCAGTTGACGATGTAACTATTCAAGGGGTGAAAGTCGGAATGATGGGACCTCTAGCAGGTATCGGAGATCCAGTTTTCTGGTTTACAGTCAAACCAATCCTTGGTGCATTAGCCGCTTCACTTGCTATCAGCGGTAACATCCTTGGACCAATCATTTACTTCGTTGCATGGAATGCTATCCGTATGGCCTTTATGTGGTATACGCAAGAATTTGGCTACAGAGCAGGTTCTAAAATTACTGACGATTTATCTGGTGGACTCCTTCAAGATATTACAAAAGGTGCATCGATCCTCGGTATGTTCATCCTCGGTTCATTGGTTAACCGCTGGGTATCGATAAGCTTCACACCAACTGTTTCTTCAGTTCAACTTGACAAAGGTGCTTATATTGATTGGAGCAGCTTACCTGCAGGAGCAAAGGGAATCAAAGCCGCGTTAGAACAACAAGCTGCCGGTCTTTCATTAACTGACCATAAAGTGACTACTCTACAAAATAACTTGGATAGTTTAATTCCCGGTTTAGCTGCATTGGCATTAACACTCTTTTGCATGTGGCTACTTAAAAAGAAAGTTTCCCCAATCGTTATCATTCTTGGACTGTTCGTAGTGGGTATCGTCTTCCACTTGATCAACTTAATGTAATTTTTAAAATTTCAGCCTGGGCATTTTAAGCCTGGGCTCTTTATATGATTTTGAGATGGATCACAAATAGAACAAAAAAGTTGGCCTTTATTTAGATAGCCTTATGCCGAACTTTTTGCTTTAATCAGCAAAAAAACTTATAATAAAAAGAACAAATAAACGAAAATGGAGCAAAAAAAAATGGTTCAATCAATCAACACGAAAGTCGACTTAGTCATAGATGCCACCTCTCATATCGGGATTGCAGAATACGGTAAAATCATGATTGGTGACATAGGCTTTGAGTTTTTTAACGACCGTGATCCGCGAAAATCTGTTCAAATCCCTTGGAAAGAAGTAGATTATGTGATCGCCTCAGTAATGTTTAAGGGAAAATGGATCCCTCGCTATGCGATCCAAACGAAAAACAAGGTAACGATCAGCTTTTCCTCTAAAAACCCCAAAAAAGTCTTGCGAACGGTCCGGGAATATGTCGATCCAGATCACATGATTCGTTCCCTGAGCTTTCTTGATGTCGTGAAACGTGGCATACAGGCCAGATTTAAACGATGATTCCATACACAGAAAGTTGGCGGCTGCCGGCTTTTTTGTTGTACGGAATTCTTTTTTAGATTAGGTAAAGGGGTTGTTGCCAAAGATTTGAACACCGCTGGATGAAAGCGCTAACTTTTTTGTAATAACTATATAAATGAAAGAAAGAGAAAATCGGCTGCTCCCTTTCTCCTGAAATATGGTATGATATTAGTAGTTGAATCCCCTGTTAAATGAAAGTCAAACGGAAAAAACTTGTACGGTCATCTGCCGATCTCTGGCAAAAAAACAGACATAAACTATGTTGAAACCTAAATATTTTTTTGCAGCATATTTATCCGGCTTTTTGATAACCTGGTTAAAAATGATGGTGCTTTTTATTTTCGTATATAGGCAAAAGAAACGCTGGTCTTTTCTAAAAATAAACGTAGCCAACTAAAACTTATTCTCTATTATCATTAAGTTTTCGCTCGAATGAAAGGAAGAATTCGAATGACCATGGATATCAAACTAGCTCGGATCGATGACCGCTTAATACACGGTCAGGTAGCGACCGTATGGGCAAAAGCCACACAAATCAACCGTATCTTAGTTGTCAGTGATACTGTGGCTTATGACAATCTTCGGAAAATGCTATTACAGCAAGCTGCTCCGCCAGGAGTCAAAGTCAATGTGATCACAGTCAAAAAAATGATCCAAATATATAATGATCGACGATTCGACTCTTTTAAAGCTATGATTTTATTTACTAATCCGCAAGATGTAGTTCAGCTTGTAACTGCCGGGATCAAAATTTATTCAGTAAATATCGGCGGGATGAGTTTTGCTTCAGGAAAACAGATGGTGACCAACACCATTTCAGTCGATGAAGAAGATGTCAAGGCCTTTAAATATCTGTCTGACCAAGAAATAGAATTAGAGGTCAGAAAAGTGATCACAGACACGAAAGTTAATTTAATGGATATTTTGAAGAAAAAGAAATTATTAGATTCTACTACTTTTATTTAATAATAGTTGCGCCCCTGACACAAAAAAGATAAAAAAGCTGTACCAGTCTTTTATTTTGGTACAGCTTTATTTTTATTTTACTGATCCGCTGGCCATACCGGAAATGATATGTTTTTGGAAAATCAAGTAAACGGCCAAAATAGAAATGATCCCCACTACATAGGAGGCAAATGAAGGACCAAAATCACTAAAATACTGTCCTTGATAATTGTATTGGAATAAAGGCAGGGTCCATGAGGTATCATCTTTATTCAACAATAATAGCGGAAGTAAAAAATCGTTCCAGATCCACAAGGCATTCAATATCAGAACCGTGGCATGCATTGGTTTCATCATAGGAAAAATAATTTTAAAGTACATTTTGAATTTACCGCACCCATCCATTGCTGCTGCCTCATCCATTTCTTTTGGTATGACTGTTTTGATATACCCAACATAGAGAAACAGTGATTGCGGAATCGCGTAGGTCAGATATAAAATAATCAGACCCAGCTTATTGGATAAACCAAAATCAGACATCAGAGAAGTGATTGGGATCATAATGACCTGAAATGGAACAAAAATTCCGATGATCAAAAATAAATAAAGAAATTGAAAGCTTCTTTTTCTTTCCATTGTTCTGGAAACCGAAAAGGCCGCCATAGGAATGACTAATAAAATAAACAGTATAGAAAAAATTGTGATGACCAGTGAGTTTCCAAAATATTGACCGATCCCATCTTCAAGCAAACGTGAAAAATTATCCAGGGTAAACGGAGCCGGCCAATCAAAAAAGCCTTTCGTGATCTGGCGTGTTTCTTTGAAAGAGTTCAGAATCGTTAAATAAAGTGGTAAAAAAAGAGCGATCAGACCGATCCCTAATAGGGTATAGATTAATACACGTGATTTTACTTTTGTCTTCATTTTCTCATCCCTCACACTTCATATTTTTTTGAAAAGCGAATCTGAATAATCGAAATAACCGCTATGATCGCAAACAGAGTGATCGCCAAAGCACTGGCATACCCAAATTGATTGCTTTTAAAAGCATAATTATAAACCAGCAATCCTAAAGAAGTCGTTTTATCATTGGGTCCGCCGCCTGTTAAGGCAAAAATCAAGTCAAATGCAGTTAATCCGCTCTTCATGGCTAAAATTAAAACCATACTGATTGAAGATTGTAAAAAGGGAAGTTCAATACTTTTAAATATTTGCCACTTGGATGCTCCGTCGATGGCTGCCGCTTCCCGGATCTCACTGGGGATGCTTTGCAGGCTGGATAAGAAAATAACGATTGGAATGGCCACTCCTTGCCATAACGCCACAAATAACAAACCAAAAACTACTGTTTTTTCATTGGCAATCAGACTTTCTGATAACCAACTGATCCCTAATTTTTCGCCTAATGGCGTCAATCCATAGTTGAAGACTTGTTTAAAAATCATTCCTAACGTAACCGTACTGACTACCGCCGGAAAGAAGTAGGCTGTTCGAAACAGCCCCACTCCTTTGATTTTTTGATTAAGCAGAACCGACACAAATAATCCAATCACAATCTCTCCGACGATCAGCCCCACCGTAAAAATCAAAGTAAAGCTGATACTGGATCGAAATTTTTCGTCACTAAAAATCGCTAAGTAGTTTTTGATCCCGATAAAGTTAAAAGTGCTTGACAGTCCGGTCCAGTCCGTTAAACTATAGTAAAATCCGCGAATCAAAGGTATAAAG
>JAATEZ010000198.1 GCA_015655485.1 Lactobacillales bacterium
CATTCCCCGCGTAAGTGATGACTCCTTCGTTTACATTTCTAGGTATATACTTACCCATTATTTATACTACCTCCCTCTCCTCCTACTTATTATACAGGAGTTTTGAGCTAATTTCACAAAAAAAAAACAGTTGGCATATATTTTTATCGCGTCCAAATAAATTTTACCTTATGTTCTCTTTACGAAAAGAACATACGTTTGTATAATTGTCGAATAAGGAGGAATTTTTATGGAACCTAATTATGCCGAAGAACCCAGCCGCGACATTCTCTGTATCGATGTCAAATCTTTTTATGCTTCAGTCGAGTGTGTCGAACTTGGATACCATCCTTTAAAAAAGATGCTGGTTGTCATGAGCAATGCCGAAAATGCTGGAGGTCTAGTCTTAGCGGCTTCCCCTATGGCAAAAAAAATTCTGGGGATTTCAAATGTGTCACGAAAATATGAGATCCCGGATCATCCTGATTTAAAAATCGTCCCGCCGCGAATGACCCGCTATATTGAAAAAAATTCTGAAATCAATGATATCTATCGGCAATACGTAGCCAATGAAGACCTTCATCTTTATTCTATTGATGAATCTTTTTTAGATGTGACTGCAAGCAAGTCACTTTTTAAAAATGATGCATTTGGTATTGCTGAAAGGATTAAAAAACATGTTCTTGATCAAACCGGACTTTATTTCACGATCTGTATCGGTGATAATCCTTTATTAGCTAAATTAGCTTTAGCTAACGAAGCCAAAAATTCTTGGATCGCAGAATGGCGCTATCAAAGTGTTCCCCAGACTGTTTGGAAGATCTCTCCTATGACAAATATGTGGAGTATTGGATCTCGGACTGAAAAACGATTAAACCGTTTGGGAGTTCGCTCCATTTACGATTTGGCGCACACAGATTTTTATTATTTGAGAGAACACCTTGGTTTGATTGGTGAGCAGCTTTACGCCTGCGCCTGGGGGATCGATCATAGCTTGCTTGCGGACAAGTATCAACCTGCAGATAAGAGCTATGGTAATTCACAAGTCCTGACCAGAGATTATCGTGATCCGCGTGAACTTGAAATCGTGATCCGCGAAATGGCCGAACAGGTCGCAACCAGACTGAGGAGGCACAGCTGCCAAACAGAATGTGTCCACTTATCTGTCGGCTACTCTGACCGGGAGACAACTGCCGGATTTTCACAACAAATGAAAATTCCTGCAACAGCCAATTCAAAACTATTGACTCAATATTGCCTGACTATTTTTAAGAAAAATTATCGGGGTCAGATCGCGCGCACTCTTGGGATCACTTACTCCAAATTAGTCTACAACCAGTATTTGCAGCTGGACTTATTCACAGATCCGGAGATTCAGATCTCAAATGAACGCCTAGATTTGTTAGTAGATAAAGTCCGTGATAAATTTGGATTTCGCTCCATCGTTCATGCGAGCAGCTTATTAGAGGGGGCCACGGCCCTCTCACGCAGTAATTTAGTCGGCGGTCATGCTGGCGGAATGGAGGGTATCCGATGAGCTTTAAACAAGAATTTCATGACCGTGGAATGAAAAAATGGGGAGGATTCTATCTTTCAGAACACTCAGCCACTCAGGAAAAACAAGCACAGAATGAAAAAAATAAGCCGCTGCAAAAGCCGCAATTAGAAACGGCTGCTATCGAGCAACTGTTAAATACTGCGATCGTGAAACAGCTTGAAGTAGCGATCCAGATAGAACAAGTCGATATGGACGGCAACTACTCCCCTGATACGGTTGGGCCTATTAGCGGAAGCGATGAACAGGGATTATATATTGGCTCAACTAAAATATTGTTTGATGAGATCCGGCATGTAGAATTGCTGACTCAAAAAAAGTGGAGCACTCTTAAAGATGATTGATTTTCATGAAAGCTTTGCATAATGATCATAGGCCGGAGAAAAAAACGTGGTGGAAATCATCGCTGTATTTTCTCCGGCTTATGATTTATCGTCAATTCTTCTGTATTTTTTTAGTTTATACTGCGTTATTTTAATAACTTTATCCGGCCGGCAGCGAAGAATAAATTTTCGTTATTTTACCTATAACACTTGTTTGTCAAATAGTGTATACTAAAACTTAAGAATAGATCGTTTGCAGCCTAACGCACTGCTTGCTTTACTTATAGGAGGACATTTATGAAAAATATTTATAAATCCATCTTAACTTTATTAGGCAGCTTTGTTCTCATAGAAATCTTAGCCGGATTAGTTTTTCTAAAAATAATTTCATTATTTCAATGTATTTTAGGTCTGATCATTTTAGCTGTTTGTTTTGCTTTGTTCCATCTGATTATGAAAATCAAGAATTCTAGTAGAAACGCCTCTTATGAACCGTATTTAGAAAATAATCGTGAATTTCAGACCTATAAGAATGAAATACAATTGAGGCAAAAATCTCATGATCAAAATCCTTTGGAAAAAAATATTTCTTTGCGAACATCAGCTGAAAAAACATTTTCGAATGATCCTTATGAAGTCTTAGAGATACATGCGGATATTGTCAACGTCAGAGACTGCATTTCTGAATATAAACTCGCAACCAAACGCATATTAAATGAAGGTATGACCGCAAATGATCATCAAAAATACAAATCTTTTTTTGATGATCTGGAAGATTTTGCTGTTTGGTATGAAAAATATCAGTATAAATTTCATACCGAACAAGTGCAGCTTTTACCAGAATATAATATAAAAGGTAAAATCAGCGCTATTGAAGTCTTAGTCTATGATTTGAAAATCGGCTATTTACCGGCTGATCAGTTTCAGCTGATAAAACGCAGACTAGAAAATATCATGCAAATCACTGCTTACTTAGAAGGCGGGCCAAAAAAACGTTTTGATATCAACGAAGAAATGCTGCGAGTCAACTATGAACCTTTTCGAATTAAATTAAAAATACTTTCTTATTAACTTTTTTCCCTTCATGTTAAAATTATGTTTTAACAGACCAAATAAATACAAGAGTGGAGTGAATCCACTCTTGTATTTATTTGGTCGATGATTTTTTTGAAGAAGCTAAAACAGCCCGACTGATATAATTTGCATATTGATCAGCTCCGTCTGTATTTGGATGTACCCGATCTTCATAGAACCAATCATCATGGGCATTGCTAAAATCATACCAATCCACAATCGTCAGATTACTATATCGATCAGCCATTTTAGCTAATAAATCATTGACCGGGTTTTGCCAGCGTTTAGTCGGTACGCGAACATTGATCCAATAAACCCGACGTTCTGAACCCACAGCTGACATGACCTCATCAAATTGCTGCTCAGTAAAAGAACCATTTGTCCCTAAACCAATCAAAACTTTGTTTTCCAATTGCTTTTTATCTTTTAGAGCTTCAATCACAGGCTGCGTATTATAAACTTGCCGCCCTACCTCACCATCTACGATCATCAATGGGAAAATCGCTTTTAAATCATCTACAGCCGCTAAGAGTACCGAATCTCCCACCGCTGTGATTTTTAGCGTTTGAGCTTTCTGCAGCTCTTTTTCAGTTAATTGAATTTTGGCGCGGCTCTCATCCGCTGAAGGCTTCCTTTCACTGCTGCTTGTCCCGGTAGCTAGTCTACTATCGTCGGCCTCGGTCTAACCAACCAACTAGCGTATCGTTCAGTTCTTGGTCTCTGTTGCACGCACCTTCACCCTAGCACACTCGTTCCTTGTTGATAAGACTACAAGTTGTTATCATGCGCGTACATACTTTTGCTCTCGTTCCATTCCTTTCTTTCCTCGTGTCCGCTGGTACGGTCCCGAAC
>JAATEZ010000336.1 GCA_015655485.1 Lactobacillales bacterium
ATGAAATCGCTTGTATTTGTACGGCTAAAGTATAACTGATTCTATTGCCATCTAGAATAGATGAGTGATATAATGAAAAACAATCAAAAATTTGACTGTTTTCAGTCATTTTAGTAAAAAAACGAGGTGATTTTTATGAATGACAGACAAAAAGAAATTTTAGAATTACTTAAAAAGAAGAAATATCTCTCTGTGAAACAACTGGTCAATACATTTGTCTATAGCGAGAGCACCATACGCCGTGATCTAGTGGAGCTGAGCAAGGTCAACTTGATTCAACGAACTCCTGGCGGAGCACTTTTTTTAAAGGAAGAATATATTGAAAATCCACAAGTGTTTAAATATGATTTAAACACAGACAAAAAAAAATATATTGCTAGTCTAGCTATTGATTTCATTGAAAACTATCACACCATTTTTTTAGATTCCAGTACGACCAATTTTTATTTTTCGGAAGAACTAAAAAGAAGAAATAATTTATCAGTATTAACGACGAATCTTAAGACGGCGTTAAATATTGATAAAAATCTATCCAATACGGTTTATTGTGCCGGAGGCAAGCTTTCCGATGAAAAAGTTGGAGGACCGGAAACCGAAAAATTTATTCAAAAATTTCATGCGGATATTTGTTTTATTTCTTGCAGGGGCTTTGACTTGTCTTTCGGTATTTCAGATATGTTGGAAACGGAAGCATCCATCAAGCAGTCTTTTAAAAAGAATTCGGAGAAAGTCATTTTGATGATCGACTCTACTAAATTTGATAAAAAATTCTGGTTCAAAATCTTTGATATTTCCGTTATCGATATCGTTATAACCGATCGGAGACCTTCGACACCAGTAGTGGAATTTTTAGAAAAAGCGGATATTGATTTGGTCTATTGATCAAATTTATATAGACTGAATTGGGTCAAGATAGAGCACAAAGTAAAATTGTATAAAAATCAGAGATCTTTAAAAGTACTTAGGATCGTTCCGGTATTCTGGATTCAGCTTCATGAGGCAGATTTTTTAGGCAATAATGCAAGAAAAAATGTATCGTGGTTCATAACAATTTTTTTCTATTGTTCAAGATCTGTTACACCTCATTCAGCTTTTCTTTTTAACTGAATGGTCATTTTTTACCTACTGACTTAAATGAACCAAAAAACATTCATACAAAATCTGGTGTGAAAAGCTGATTCAAAACTCTAAATACAAAGAAAAATGGTATTATTACAGTATACTTATCAGCTATTACAAAGAGCTTCATCCAAAAACATTTAAAACAATCGATGATGGTGCAAAAGAAAATGGGATCATGTATACTCCATATGGATTAATCCCAGGAACTTTTAGCAGTTGCATGCCAGATATAATTTCCGGTATTGTGGAATGCATTGAAAAAATTGATTCCTTTTTCAGATGATCTATTGAAACCAAAAATTTTTCAATGGATCTTTATGAGTCAGGCAAACTTATTAAGAGCTTTGTATCACCACCTCAAAGAATATAGCAAACAGTAGAATGAGCAGCCAAGATAAGAAAATATGACCTAAGAAAAAACTGGCTAAGTCTAATTAAATTAGGCTTAACCAGTTTTTTTTGAGCATGTTTGAGACTCTCTAAAGCAGTGTTGGATCAGCTTCGCAGCTTTTTTTCTGCAGAGTGAGAACAAAATAAATTTAAAAGTATGAAAAAAATCAATTAAATAAAACAAGTTTCGAAGGGTCATATTTCAACTATATAGTGCACTGTAACGTCTGACTAAATATTCAATACCAAGCTGCATGGAATAGTTTCCTGTTTCAATATTATTTTTTTTAGAAAGATAAATAACACTGTCAAAAAGATTGCTGCCGGATAAATGGTAATTTTGAGTAATTAAAATAAGCTTGGCTTTTGATTTTGAAAGCTTGCTGATAATGTCCGAAGAAAAATTAACGAAATTACCAAAACAAGAAATAACGATTGCTAAGTCGCTGGAAGCTAAGTTTGCTGCTTGTGCATGTTGCTGGCTGATGGAAGAACCATAGTAAATAATTTTTCCGGAATTCAATAAGTTCGTTTGGATCATCTCCAGCATGGATAAAGAAGTGGAACGGCCGAAAAAATATACATTTTCAGTCCGATTAATTTCGGCAATTAAAGTATCCATTTGTAATAAATCAATCGATTCGGCAGATTCGATTAAAGTTTCTGCTATTTGTTGGGCATAAGATATTAGAAAGTTTTCTGGTTGAGTTTCCAATTTTTTATAAGAATGTTTTTCCATATGATAAAGAGAATAATTAATATGATTACCAACAGTCAGCATATTTTTCTTAAAAACTAGGAAATTTTCACAAGACATTTTTTTACAAAATCGGCTGATTGTTGGCGGGGAAACATGACAAAGTTCTGCAAGATCGTCAATCGAAAGATCAGCAATGATCGTTTTGTTTTTTAATACAGTATTTGTTATCAAAAAATCAGTACTATCCATTGAACTGTTGTTTAAACATTCCAGTAATTGGGTTTCCAGGTCTAAACTCATTTTTTGCCGCTCCTTTTATATAAAACTCTTATAATCAGTCATCTTTTTCACTACTATGAAAGTAATTTCATTTTTTGAAATTATTGACATCAGAGGAAAGTAAAACAGCGCTAATTACTGTTATTATAGATATATAAACCGGATTGCGCAAGAAAGTTTAGAAAAATAAAATGTATAAGGGGAAAAGTTTATGAAAAAGATGGAGACTTGGATGGATAAGATAATGCCTTATATGCAACGCATTTCTGAAAACAAGTATTTGCAAGCGATTTCTAGAGCGATGATTGCAACATTGACTGTTACGATCATTGGCTCTCTATCAGTTCTTCTTTTAGTTTTTCCAGTAGACGCAGTAAGCCAATTCATTGCTTACGCACACTTGGCAGCACCATTAACAGCCGTTAATAATTTTACTATTGGCAGCTTGGCGATTTATGTAGCTTTTTTAGTAGCCAAGAATTTAGTTCAACAATTTGATGACCATGATGACGGTTCTCGTGCAGGTATCATCAGTTTGATGTGCTTTTTTGTCATCACTCCGCTGACCAGTATCAAGGATGTCGCCTATCTTTCTTTTGACTGGTTGGGGGCCTCCGGGGTCTTTACGGCCATGTTTACGGGTTTATTTGTAGGTCGAATTTTTGTTTTATTTTCTCAAAAGGGCTGGACCTTGCACTTGCCGGAAACAGTACCGCCAATGGTTCGGAAATCATTTGAATCATTAATGCCGGGTATCAGTATCATTGTTATATTTTTTCTTTTGAAATATACATTTTCGTGGACAAGCTATGGCAGTGTGCATCAAGCCATATACTCGTTGATCCAATCTCCTTTAAAAGGTTTTGGCGGAAATATTTGGTCAATGGTAATAATCGCAACAATCGGACAATTTCTTTGGTTTTTCGGATTACATGGGACAAATTTAACGATGCCGATCGTTCAACCATTATGGATGGCGATGGATGCCGAAAATTTGCAGGCAGCAGCCAAAGGATTGCCTTTACCCAATGAAGTTGGTTATGCATTCTTTGTAACTTATACATTATGTGCAACTGCCATCGGTTTTTCCGCCATGATGCTTTTTGCCAAAAGTGAACAATATCGTGCCTTGGGGAAAATAACTTTTCCAGCGGCTGTGTTTGGTATTTCAGAACCGCTTGTCTTTGGAACACCGCTTGTTTTGAACTTTACTTTCGCGATTCCTTTTATTTTTACAAATGCCATTGTTTTGCTTATTGCTTACTTTTTGACTCATATAGGATTAATCCCTCCATTAATTGGGGCAACCCCTGTTTTTGGACTGCCAATAGGGTTTCATGCCGCTATTCAAGGCAGTTGGAAAATTATTATTATGCAGATCATGACACAAGTGGTTGGGGCAGTAATATGGTATCCGTTTTTCAGAAAAGCTGATAAGGAAGCTTTCAAAAAGGAACAAGAAATTAGTGTAAATGTAAATTAAATTATCGAAAGGAGTAGGATTATTGATTAAAAAAAGTCCTCATATCAAAAATTATCATGGCATTCCCACTCTTTTTGTGGAAGAAAAACCCTTTTTAGCGCTTAGTGGAGAAGTGCATAATTCAAGTGCCAGCGATCTTAACTATATGATCGAAAGGGTGTGGCCGAACATTGAAAAATTAAGCTTAAACACGCTTGTTGTGCCCATTTATTGGGAAATGATCGAATCTGCTGAAGGAATTTATGATTTTTCTCATGTTCAAGCCATTATTCAGCAGGCAAGAAAGCATAAAATGAAATTGATTCTACTTTGGTTTGGCTTATGGAAAAATGCGCTATCTACCTATGTTCCCGAATGGATGAAAAAAAATCGGGACGATTATCCATTTGTACAAAATAAAAGTTTTGAACAACTTTATTCCATCACTCCGCTATGCAAGAAAGCAGTTGAAAAAGATGCTCAGGCTTTTGGAAAATTAATGGCATTTATCAAAAAAATTGATGAAGAGGATCAAACGGTTATTATGGTCCAAGTCGAAAATGAAGTGGGTGTCTTAGGAACAGATTTTGATTATAGTGAATCAGCAATATTACTATATGAGGAAAATGTTCCAAAAGAGGTCGCTCGATTTGCTTCAAAATCTGGGACGTGGAGTGAAGTTTTTGGAATAGAGGCAAAAGAATATTTTATGGCCTATTATTATGCCGCTGCTATCGAAAAAATAACACTGGAAGGCATAAAACAATATGAAATTCCTTATTTTGTCAATGCCTGGCTGGAAAAATTCCCTTATCAAGCAGGAAATTATCCAACGGGAGGGCCAATTTCACGTTTAGTTTCATTTTGGCGAACTTTAGCACCTTCGATTTCTGCCTGTGTGCCGGATATTTATGTCCCCAACTTTGCCGATATTTGTGAAGAATATTTGAAGGATCAGTCCTTTATCATGATCCCTGAGACTAGGCAAGATGTTGATACCGTGTCTAATTTATTTTATGCGGTAGGCAAATACCATATTTTAGGCTTTGCTCCTTTTGGTATTGAAGATCTTATTCCTAATGAATTTAATATGGACAGCAATATTCTTAGTTCTTTGGCTATTGATGCTTCTGCTTTTGATTGCAGAGGTACCGCTCCTTTGTTGCAGAAAGCATATGAACTATTAGCCGGATTAAGTCCATTACTATTTGAGTTACAAGGATCGAATCAAGTGAATGCTTTTTTAAAAAAGAACGAAGGGGATCGCGGGGTTGTAATTTCTGCTGATGAGATCAATATCAAAATCACTTTCCAAGCCTTTGCGAAAGAAAATCCGCGATCGCCGGGTATTGTTATTCAAAAAAATGCCCATTAATTTTTTGTTCTGGCTACAAATATTCAAATTGGATTGATCGCAAAAGAGCATGATCTGCTGCAAGTCGGTCTGCTAAGTTTAGAGGAGGGAAGTTTTGAAAAAGGGCAATGGCAGAGAGCAAGAATGCTGAACGGTGATGAGCGCTATTCTATCAAAATTGGCAATATGCCCAGAATTCTTCGAATCAAATATCATACTTATTAAATAATTGCGGACAGTAATATTCAGTCTATAAATGGCAACCCGATCCAGCAAAG
>JAATEZ010000203.1 GCA_015655485.1 Lactobacillales bacterium
ACCATAGCTCCAAGCTCCCCTCCAGTCAGAACATAGTCCCCCAAAGAAATCTCATCAGTCACCAGTGATCGGATCCTTTCATCATAGCCTTCATAATGTCCGCACACGAAGACAAGATGATCTTCTTTAGAAAATTCTTCTGCTACACTTTGAGTGAATGGTTTTCCGGCGGGATCAAGCAAAATGATTCGCGGAGTCGGATCATGGCTTTCTTTCTTTATCGATTCTAAACAATCAAAAATGGGCTGAACTTTAAGCAGCATTCCGGCCCCGCCGCCATATTGATAATCATCTACTGTGTGATGTTTATTATCCGAATGCTCGCGAAAGTTGTGCACTTTGATCGCTAAGACTCCTTTTTCAACGGCCTTGCCGATGATCGACTCGCTTAAGGGTCCTGCGACCATTTTGGGGAAAAGCGTTAAAATATCAATCCTCATCTTCGATCAATCCTTCAGGTATTTCTGCATAAACTTCTTTAGCGGTTAAATCAATTTTTTTTACAACAGATTCAATATAAGGAAGATACATTATTTTCTTGTTCTTTCCTTCAACGACCCAAACATCATTTGCTCCCGGAGAGAGGATTTCAGTAATGATTCCCAGTGTATTTCCGGAAATTTCCTTCACTGTTAATCCAATGATTTCATGATAATAGTATTCATGTTCATCCAAAGGAGTCAGATCTTCTGCTGCAACTTTCAAGATCCCGTCACGATATTTTTCTACCATATTTATGGTTGCATGATCCTTGAACGTCAGGATGTCAAAATTTTTATGGGTGCGATGACTCGTGATCGTTAATGGGATCGGTGCCTTTCGATCTAAAAATAAATACAGTATCTGCCCCTTTTGGTATCTCTTTTCTGGAAAATCGGTCATGGAAATCACTCGAACTTCACCTTTTAATCCTTGCGTATTGACGATTTTGCCAACATTATAATATTCAGTCACGTATTTGCCTCTTTTCTTTTCAGCCTATTTCTTTACGTATTGTAACATTCTCAAAAGAAAGAATCCAGCCTGCCGGCGATCACTGTCTTTTTGATCAAGGAGTGGATTGTTTTTACGCTATTTTCCAAAACTATAGAATAATAATAAAGAGCAAAAAAAAACCGAAGATTTTCATCTTCGGAAAATTTATTTACCATCTAAAATATTCAAACGGACTTTTTTGGGTCCGTCCAGCCGTACACTGTACAAAATCGTTCGGATGGCTTTCGCAACACGACCTTGTTTGCCAATGATCCGACCAATATCTTCAGGGTGAACCGTTAAGTTATATTCAAAAAAATCATTCGATTCTTCAATGTCCAACTTAACATCTTCTGGATGACTGACTAATGGACGAACAATGGCAAAAACTAATTCTTTCACATCCGTCATAATTCATCTCACCTTATTTCTTTTGGTATTTCGCTTCATGGAATTTCTTCATGATTCCTTCATTGGAAAGAATGTTGCGAACTGTATCCGAGGGTTGCGCCCCTTTGGATAACCAATCCATGATCACTTCTTCTTTTAAAAGAACTTCAGCAGGAGCTTTTAATGGGTTGTATGTTCCAACGGTTTCAATAAAGCGTCCATCACGAGGAGAACGAGAATCAGCAACAACAATACGATAAAAAGGTTTCTTTTTAGAACCCATGCGTTTCAAACGAATTTTTACAGCCATGTTTATTAACACCTCCATCTTATTTAATCACAAGAATCAGTTTAACAGTTTTCATGACAGTTGTAAAGTGTTTTTTCTTTACACCTCTATTTATTTTAAAAGTCTTCAAAGATTAAGACACCGAAAACAGGAACGATGTCTAGAAAAAGCTGTGATTTAAATGAGTTGAAATATAATGTGAACAACGATCAGCAAACTTAAGTCATAGGTCACATCTTTGATGATTTTTTTTGTCTTTTCTGAAGAGAGATTCAATCTCTCCGAAATAATGCTCTTCATGTTTTCAAACATAATTGAATGCCCTCCTTTATTCGTTTGATTTATAGATGAATGAATGATCTAAATGGTCCTCTTTGTTTCTATTTCTCGCAAAGTAAATTGATTTTTCCGGACCTTCATCTTATTAACTATACTAAGGAAGGACACTTAACCTAAACATAAAATTTCATAAAGAAAAAGTAAAGCCGAGTGAACTCGTTTCGTTTAAAACTAAAGAAGCAGATTTCCTTGACTGTAAAAAAAGACGAACCAAGCTCGATCATAAGCTCAGGTCGTCCGTAATAAATTATTTTTTCTTGTTTTTTTTCAATCTTTTCTTTTTGTTTTTCTTTGTTTTTTTCATCATATTGTTCATAGTCATTTTGCCAAGCTTTCCCTTGATTCCCGTACCAAACATCTGATCCATTCCAGCCGGCATCGAACCCTTTGAAAGCTGCTTCATCATCTTTTTAGATTCATTGAATTGCTTGATCATTCGATTGACTTCCACTACATTGTTTCCGGATCCGGCAGCGATCCTCCGTCTGCGGCTCGGATTCAGCAAATCCGGATCGGCACGTTCGGCCGGGGTCATTGAAAACACAATGGCTTTCTTTCGGGCTACATCTTTGGGATCTACTTTGATTTGATCCAGCCCGGGAACATTATTCATTCCAGGGATCATTTTCATCAGATCTTCAATGGGTCCCATCCCCATCACTTGATCTAACTGCTCGATGAAATCATTGAAGTCAAAAGTTTCTTCCTGCATTTTTACTGCTAATTCTTCTGCTTTTTTTTCATCATAATCCTGCTGAGCCTTTTCAATGAGCGTCATCATATCGCCCATCCCTAAAATCCGGCCAGCCATTCGATCCGGATGGAAAACCTCCAGATCAGTCAGTTTTTCGCCAGAGCCGACAAATTTGATTGGTTTGCCAGTGACGGCACGAATCGAAAGAGCCGCACCGCCACGAGTATCGCCATCCAGCTTAGTCACAACGACTCCGGTGATGTCCAGCTGCTCATTAAAACTTTCTGCAACATTTACCGCATCTTGACCCGTCATCGCATCGACCACTAACAAGATTTCTTCCGGGTGAGCCAATGCCTTTATCTGAGCTAATTCATCCATTAAAACTTCATCGATGTGCAACCGCCCGGCAGTATCGATCAGCACAACATCATTTTTATCTGTACGAGCTTTCTCCAGCCCCATTTTGACGATCTCAACCGGCGACACATTTGTCCCCATTTCGAAAACCGGGACATCTAATTGCTGGCCTAAAACTTTTAACTGTTCAATCGCAGCAGGCCGATAAACATCTCCTGCAATCATCAAAGGACGCGCTTTTTCATTTTTTTTCAAGTAATTGGCTAATTTGCCGGCAAAGGTCGTTTTACCGGCTCCCTGCAGCCCCACCATCATAATGACAGTCGGGATCTTGGCCGCTATATTCAGTGCAGCCGTTTCAGAGCCTAATGTCGCCGTCAATTCTTCATTTACGATCTTCACGATCTGCTGAGTAGGCGTTAAACTTTCTAAAACTTCAGCACCTACAG
>JAATEZ010000320.1 GCA_015655485.1 Lactobacillales bacterium
AAGTAAGCTGACTTACTATAAGAATGAATGAACAATAAAATAAAACCGCAAAATCCCTGCCGATAAACTTCACAAAATTTCTTTTTCGATATCTAAACGAATTTTTTAAAAAATAATATGGTCCATAATACATAACTAAAACCTTTCCCAATCAAATCCTGACATACTTGCCGTCAAACTGATCTCTTATCATTTTCCCCTGGTCTATTTCCAAAATTCTGTGAGGGTCACGATCCACAACAGTTGCATTATGGGGCGCCATTATGACTGTCGTCCCGGATCGATTGATTTTATTAAATAGTTCCATAATTCTACAAGCATTTTTCAAATCCAGATTCGCCGTCGGTTCATCCGCCAGCAATATCTCAGGTTGGGTAATAATGGCTCTGGCAATGGCCGCTCTTTGCTGTTCTCCGCCTGAAATCTCTGTTGGAAAAGACTCAGCACAATGAATCAAATCTACCGCTTCTAAAACACGCTGCACTTTCTGTTGCACCTGATCAGGGGGGCAGTTCATTATTTCTAACCGATAAGCAATGTTTTCAAATACATTTTTTTTCGACAATAATTTGAAGTCCTGGAAAACGATTCCTATCTTACGCCGATAAATAACAAGATTTTTCTTTGTGATAGACGTTATTTCATGATTGGCTGCATAGATCGTTCCCTCTGTCGGACGTTCTTCACCAGACAGCAGCTTTAAAAATGTTGATTTTCCAGAACCGCTTTTGCCGATGATATAGACAAACTCTCCTGACTCTATCTGCACGTTTATCTGATCTAAGGCAAAGGCCTCTTCCTCATATTTTTTAGAAACATGGGTCATTTGAATCAATTTTTATCCTCCATTTTTCCACAAAATCTACTGCTCTGTTCTTTTTTTGAACTCCTCTATTCAGTATAAAAGATCTTCATGACAATTCTAATAGAACTATCTTAAATCCTTGTATACTATGTATCAGAATGGTTACTGGCAATACAGATGGCGAGTGTTAAAAAATTTCATCGTCTCTCAATCTGCCATAGCTGCTCTATTGTTCAGGTGCCGGGGGCAGCCGAACTTCGTTTGACGGCATGATTCGGCGCATGGATCATTATGGGATCGTCTCAAAAAGTTTGGTCGTTCATGTTTCTAAAAATGGTATTGTGATCTTTGATCAGAAGAAGCCTTTGAAGAACAACCCTTTGATCCTGGTTTTATTTGAGAATAATATCCATTCTGATAAAAAAACAAAACAGCTGGTTGGTATAATGGAAAAATGGAAAACTGTTTATTCGATCATGGCTGTCAACCTGGTCGGGCAATCCAGCGGCGGAAATATTGCAGGAATGTCCAGGACTTGAAAACAGATCTGGCACTAAAAAAAATCGTACGACCAATAGTCAAAATTATCAGCAAGCTTTTATCCACGGCGGCATACTGACAGCGTCCTATATCACATTTCATGAAAATTCTGATGTAGATCGAATAAATAGCTAAGTTTCTTTTTTATTCTTCTTATAATCGAGATAAACAAGGAAAAATGAAAATTTTTCAGCTTTTTTACCCGGCAATGCCATTCTTTTTCTAGGGTGCCATCTTAAAAAAATCTATCTTCTAATTTTTTCTTGTGTGCAGTTAAAATCTCATTTAGGCTGATCTCATATTTATCCGCTAAAATAAAAATATTGCCCAGTATATCGCCAAGTTCCTCCGTTAAATTAGAGATTTTTTCATTAAAATTCTTTCTGATTCATCTGGTCTGTCCCGCCCAATTTCTAACGAACGAACAGCGCGGGCCACTTCCCCGGCTTCTTCTGATAAAAAATTCACTCGGATAAATGGATTCAACCCATACCAGCCTCTCTCTTTGTAAAAACAACTGATCCACTTTTGGCAGTCCTCAAGATTCATGCTATTTTCTCTCCTTTTTTATGTTATGATATAAAATATCATGTTTCAACAGAAAAATCACTTTCAATGGAGGGAAAAAATGAACCTCGCCGTCTATTGCGGAGCGAATCAAGGCCGCGAAAATAAATATGTTTCAAGCGCTGAAAAAGTCGGCACATGGATCGGTAAAAACAACCATACTTTGGTATATGGCGGAGGAAAAGCAGGATTAATGGGCATTCTTGCCGATTCAGTATTGGCAAACGGAGGAAAAGTTATAGGAGTCATCCCTTCGTTTTTAAAAAATAGAGAGCTGGCCCATGACGGCTTAACAAAACTTTATACAGTCAAAAACATGCATGAACGCAAAAAAATGATGATCGACCAAGCAGAGGCCTATCTCGCTTTGCCTGGGGGAGCAGGAACTCTGGAAGAAATTACTGAGGTAGTCTCATGGGGAAGGATCGGTGAGCATCAAAATCCATGCATCTTTTATAATGAAGATGGCTACTATGACCTGATTCGATCTTTTTATAGCAAAATGGTCTTAGAAGGATTTCTGACCCAGCAAGATTATGAAAAAATATTATTCTCCAGCTCACTAAATACTATCGAACAATTTATCCAAAACTATATTCCTCCCCAGATCAGAAGTTATATAAAATAATTTTGAGCCGTTCCTAAAACCTAAAAATAGACTAGAGCAGGAACGTTCACACGGCTTCTCCAGTCTATTAAAACATTTCTTCTTTTTAATCGATTTTAAGCTGAATAGCATTTACGGCCACAATGACAGTGCTTAGCGACATCAGGATCGCCCCGATAGCAGGGCTTAAGATCAGTCCCCAATTTGCCAAAATACCGGCCGCCAACGGGATCGCTATAATATTATATCCCGCTCCCCACCAGAGATTTTGAACCATTTTTTTTGACGTATTTTTGGCAAGCGTCAAAAAGTGCGAGATATCAGAAGGATCACTTTTGACCAGAATAACATCTGCTGAATCGATCGCAACATCAGTACCTGCCCCGATAGCCATTCCAATATCTGCCCGGACAAGACTGGGGGCATCATTGACTCCATCTCCCACCATCATCACAACTTGACCCTGTGTTTGATATTCTTTAACTAATTTTTCTTTATCCGCTGGTAGTAATTCAGCATGGACATCTTCAATTCCCAGTTGATGTGCTACTAATGAAGCTACTTGCTGATTGTCTCCGGTTAACATCACTGGCCGAATATTTTTTTCTTTTAGCCTATTGATCATTCCCTTTGCCTCAGGTTTGATTTGATCTCCTTGCGCCACCAATCCAGCATTCTTTCCTGCAATGATCAAAAAACTTACGGAATTTCCCTCTTCTGATAAACGTTTGAATAGATCCTCATCGTAAGTAATTTCATTTTTACTTAAAAAATTCACACTAACCATTTGGATATTTTCACCTGCAACAGTGCCTTCGATCCCTACTCCGGGCAAATTATGAACATCATAGGCTTGCGGCACTTCCAAACTTAAATCTTTGATTTTTTTAAGCACACCTGCTGCCAACGGATGATTGGAATTTTTTTCCAGTGCGCCCATGTACTGGAGCAGCTCTTCTTTCGAATGATCCGGATCAAAAGAAAGATAGCTGCGGACAGCAAAATTCCCTTCAGTCAATGTCCCAGTTTTATCCATCATGACTACATCAACTTTTTTAGCCACTTCTAACGCCGTGCTGCTTTTTAGCAATAATCCGTTTTTTGCTCCCAAAGAAGTCGAGCGGGCAGTCACTAAAGGGATCGCCAGCCCTAAAGCGTGAGGACAAGCAATGATCAACACCGTGACCATTCGCTCTAATGCCACGTTTAAATCTCCTGTGAGCCATAACCAGACAATAAAAGCGGTGATTCCCACTGTTAAAGCAATATAAAACAACCATTTGGCCACTTTATCTGAAAGAGATTCTACTCTCGATTTATCTCTTTGAGCCTGACTGACCAGTTCCATTACTTGAGAAAGATATCCTGATTCTCCCGTTCCGGTTACTTTCACAGTGATTGTGCCGGAGCCGTTGACTGAGCCTCCAATCACCTTATCGTTCACTACTTTTAAGACTTCTTTCGATTCCCCCGTCACCATTGCTTCATTGACACTCGTTGTCCCTAAAATGATTTGCCCATCTGTGGGAATTTTTTCCCCGGCCCTGACTAATACTTTTTCTCCGATTTGGACCTCTTTCAAAGAAACTTCCTTTGTCTGGCCTGCAGCATCGATCAACACAGCTGAGTTGGGCAAAAGCTCCGCCATTTTTTGCAGTGCGTTCCCTGCCTGGCTGATCGCATTCATTTCGATCCAATGGCCAAGCAGCATGATCAGGATCAAAGTAGCCAATTCCCAGAAAAAATCCATGACATGCGTTGGGCTCATAAAAAAATTATTCATGACAAAAGCATAGACACTATAAATATATGCCACAGATATTCCGAGAGAAATCAATGTCATCATTGCCGGACTCTTTTGTTCCAATTCCATTTTAGCCCCCCGCAAAAATGGCCTGCCACCATAAAAGAACAAAATCGAAGCAAGGATCAAAACGATCCATCCTGAACCTGGAAAACTTATTTGAAAAAACAGCTTGTTACCCATCATTGGAGAAAATAGCAGAATTGGAACAGATAACCCTAATGAAACTAGAAACTCAACTTTTAAATTGCCCATATGAGCCGAATGATCCATAGTCCCATGATTAGAGTGATCCATGGCAGCCATATGATCCATCTCCATCTTTTTTCCCATCTTGTTTGAATGATCCATGGGCATTTCCATGTCCTTATGTTTCGAATTATCCATAGCAGCCGTATGATCCATCTTTTTTTTACTAGCGCTCTCTTTTGATAACATGATTCCATCCCCTTTATCTTTTGCTCAATAATTTACGATTACATTTGTAAACAAAATATACTGCATCTTTCATCTGCTGTCAAGGAATCGCACTCTAAGTATAGAAAATAAGCAACAGAACCTGATAATCTTTATTAATTCTGATTTTTAAGACACTTTTTAACAACCTCTATTTTTTTTCTCCAAAACATTAGACTAAAGTCCCATTATTTTATGGAATAAACTATATTACAATAGAGATAAAAGAATTCAGAAAAAGTAAATGAAGACCTCTTTGACTTTGAAGTGCAGGAATAAAGCTTTGATTTGTAAAATTACTTCAAAAAATAACTATGAGAACTTCAATTTATAAATTTCAATAACCACCAAATGATAGTTTGTTAGAAATTTGAAAAAATCCACGTTTTTATATAGAGCGTATTGAGGTGCCTAAATGGAAAAATATCGTGGTTTGAGCCAGAAGCAAGTCACACAGCTGAAGAAGAATGGAAAACAAAATATTCAACCCGACTCTCATTCAAAAAGTATTGGGAAAATCATATTTCAACATATTTTTACTTTATTTAATGCCTATAATGTGGTCATTGCGTTGGCTTTGTTAGCAGTCAAATCTTATTCCAGTCTTTTTTTTATGCTCGTGGTTCTTATGAATGCTTGTATATCGATTTTTCAGGAGCTGCGTTCTAAAAAAATGGTAGATCATCTCGCTATTATTATTTCCCCTAAAACCCTGGTCATTCGCGAAGGAGAAAAAAAATATATAAATAATGAGGATATCGTTCTGGGGGATATACTTTACTATGAAACCGGCAATCAGATCAGTACCGATGCTATAGTGTTGGAAGGAACAGTAGAAGCCGATGAATCATTGCTGACAGGAGAATCCATCGCAGTGGGGAAAAAGAGCGGCGATAAACTTTTATCGGGCAGTTATCTCGTCAGCGGCGGTTGTTATGCAGAAGTTGAACATGTCGGATTAGACAACTACGCCACAAAATTGACCCACGAAGCGAAACAAAGAAAAGCCGCTGCTTCAGACTTGATCATCTTTTTCAACAAAGTCACAAAGATTCTCAGTTTTTTTACCCTTCCGATTGGGGCACTCCTTATTTGGCAGGGTTTAGTTTGGCGGGGTCAGCCGCTTGATATGACAGTGATCAGCACTGCTACAGTTTTGCTGGGAATGCTGCCTAAAGGACTCGTTTTGCTCACCACACTTTCTTTAGTGACCAGTGTTTACAAATTAGGCGCAAAGAAAACATTGGTTCAAGACCTTTATAGTATTGAAACTCTTTCAAAAATAGATACACTTTGTCTTGATAAAACCGGGACTCTGACTGACGGAAAAATGTCAGTCGCGCATATTTATCCGACACAAAAATTTTTGAAGGCTCCCTTAGAGGATTGGCTCGCCGCCTTCATCGCCTATTCTAAAGACAATAACGCGACCTTTTTAGCTTTAAAAAAACGCTTTGGCCGTAAGGAGGAAGTTCCTTTTAAATTTGTTCAACAAGTTGACTTTTCTTCCGAACGAAAATGGAGTGCGGTCACACTGGAAAATGTCGGCT
>JAATEZ010000367.1 GCA_015655485.1 Lactobacillales bacterium
AAATTCAAATGAAAAATAATTCGGTTCAGCATAAACATTAAATGATATTTCATATCCTGAAATAAATTTTCTTCATCGATCTCCGTAATAAAATTCTTTTTTATTTCTAGGATCATCTCATGAAATAATCCTCTCACACGGCCCTCATACTGAACCATATTGTTTCCAATAACGGTAGTAGTTACTCTTGTATTGATTGGAAAAGACAAAAAATCCTGATCATAACTTCCAAGTGTCAACTTATACTCTTTTTCAATATGAAAAAGAAACTCTTCCATTTTCGATGAATCTTTTTCAAAATTATTATAGTAGAGAATGGGTTCTAAAATAGGATTTTTACCTAAAATCCTGCGAAGGCTGACCGCTATCACCTTCTTGAATAGATTGACTGTATATTGATTGAGCATGTATTCTTTAGCCAGTTTGTCCACCTGATCAAGCGTCTCAGCAGAAATAAAGTATTCCTCGCTGTAGTAATCATAAACAAAATTCAATAAAAGCAGTCTCAATTGAAATTCACTGCCGACTAGCTTTAAGCCTTTATTGGGAATTCCCTGAATGCTTGTATTATACTTGGAAATATTTTCTTTGATCAACTTCACATCTTTATTGACCGTTCCTCTGCTTACTCCCAGTTCTTCAGCCAAATCATCGATTATAATAAAATCATCTTTTATAATGAATCGCTTCAATATATAAGCCATTCTCCGGCCGAATGAATTAAAATCTGTTTCTTGATTCAATTTTCCATTCATGATTTCCTGAAATAAGTCTAATTGATCGATTTTCAGCTGGTAATTTTGAATGTGCTGATCTATAGTGGCGATCCCTTCCATCTGTTCATTCAATAACTCAATATTTTTCTTTACGGTCTGAGCACTCATGGCTGTCCGCCTCGATAATTCTTCTAGCGGAACGTATTCTCTGACTAATAACAGATTTAATATTTGATACCATTTTTTTGTTAACGACAAAGATGCCTCCTCCTTGCTTTTTTTACCCCCTTGTCTTCCCGCCTGCTACATTACAAGTGATCCCAGTGATATAACTTGAACGATCAGATAAAAAATAACTGACTAAGTCTGCTACCTCTGACAAACGGCCGCTTCTGCCTAAGGGAACAGTGGCCGTTTGGCTATACCCGGCCCGCAGCGTTTCAACCTCTATTCCTCTGGTATAGGCCAGAGCCGTCTCGTACTCGATTGTTCGCAATCCTGTTTCTTCCATGATGCCCGGAGCGATCCCAACAACCCGAACCCCGAATTTACCCAATTCTTTGGCCCAAGAACGGGTAAAACTGTTAATGGCTGCTTTCGTGGCCGCATAACAGCTTTGTCCTTCAGATCCTTCCAAACCGCTCTCAGAAGACATGTTTATAATAACACCCTTTCCTTTCCTTGCTAATACTCTGCCTATCGCTTGCGCCATAAAGAAAACACCTTTTTGATTGATTCCCGTCATTTTATCAAATTCTGATTCATTCAACTCATAATGCCCTGCCGCTTCCTTCAGATCCACTAATAAGCGCGGAATGTTTATCCCCGCATTGTTCACCAAACCATCGATCGACCCAAATTCAGCCAAAGCTGTTTGTACTGCGTGCTCGGTCTCTTCTCTTACCGTGACATCCGTTTTGACAAATAATAAATTCGGATGCTGCTTTTTTCCTTCATGAATATCCGCATTGACCACTTTAACTTCCAACTCTAATAATTCTTCAATAATACTGGCTCCAATACCCGAAGATCCTCCTGTGACAACGACTACTTTTCCGGCAATATTCAACCAATTTGTCCCCATATTCCATTCTTCCTTCCTATTTCGCTTACTTCTATTACACTATAAAATAAATTCAAGCGGAAATTAATACAGTCATTTTAATCATCAAAAAAAAATCTATGGACTAATCAAAAAAATAGCCTATCCGCAAACTTCTCATAGATATCTTTCTATTTCATAATTTTATGCGTCCATTCACTAGCCACCTGATTGATATAAATGCGAGGAGGACAAAGAACCATTTATTTATCCGGGATTTTTCCACGAGATTCTAAACGAACCAGTGAAGTACAAAACTTATTCCCAAATGAATGAATGGATCCGCGAACGAAGTTAAAAATGTCTTCAGCCTAGTGTTCATAATTTACCAATAGACCAAAAGGAAGAGCCTATGCTTGATTTACTCAAGTATAGACTCTGATTTATGACATAATGATTAAAAAAATTGTGCGCTCTTAAAATTATTTATACGTCTCAAGATAAAATTCAAATATTAGCTTTTAACCAATTGGCAAATAATTGAGGCCAAACAGATACTTCCTTTTGAATACCATAGCCATTTTCGATCTTTGTTTCTTCTGTCGCTAAGCTCAACCCATGACCGCCTTTAGGGAAAATATGTAATTCAAAAGGAATCTGATTTTTTCTCAAAGCCGATGCAAAAAGCAAACTATTTTCTGCTCTTACTAAATCATCCTCATCCGTATGCCATATAAAACTCTTGGGAGTCGTCTCAGTCACTTGATTTTCTAAAGACATTTTTTCCTTCAAAGCTTCATATTGATCTCCTAATAATGTTTTTATTGAGTCATGATGCGCATATTTTCCTGTACTCAGCACAGAATAGGCCAAAGGTAATCCATTTGGCTCCCAATCTTGGCAGCAACCATTTAATTGCTGCTCTAAAAATTTTTCTGTCCAGAACACACCTAAACTAGCAGCTAAATGACCGCCGGCAGAAAAACCGGCCACAATGATTTTTTTTTCATCCACATGCCATAATTCATGATTCTCGCGAATTTTCTTTACCGCTTCGGCCAGCTGAAGCAATGCTGAAGGATATCTTTCAGGAAATACACTATATCTTAGAACAAAAGCCTGAAATCCAAAACTCAGCATTTTGACAGCTACTGCCTCGGCTTCTCTATCAGAAGTCATACTATATCCTCCTCCAGGGCAGATAACCACAGCCGGTCTTTTTCTTTGGGGATCTATCTCGATCGAATTATCCAAAATATAGAGATCTAAATATGCGATTGCCGTTGGAACAATAGTCAGACTAATTCTTTCACACTTCATAACCTTTCCTCACTTTATTCTGATTTTACAAACGATCGGCAAGGTACCTTCTGAACTTTGATATTCGATCATCAATCCCTCTGTATTTTTTTCCCAGTGTGTGACGTGTTCCTTCCCCAAAATAGTTACTTCCCGGATAATGCCATGAAATTCAGGCATATTTTGATTTTTTGAATCTGCCAGAGAAGTCACGAGAATTCTGCCATTTTTAGATGGATTCATCACAAAAACATAGATAGAATCTCCTTTTACAGTAAATCTCAAATCCTGTTCAGTGTAGTTTTGCACTTTCGCTTCCTGAAATTGACCGGAGGCTAAAATAGTCGGACCTTCACCGGCTTTTCGCCAAACTTTTGATTCATAAATGGCTTCACCATTCACGTTTAACCAATCGCCGATTTCTTTTAAAATCCGCCGATCCTTCTCAGCGATCTCGCCATTGCCTTTAGGTCCGACATTTAAAAGAAGATTGCCGTTTTTAGAAACGACTTCAATCAAATCGTGAATAATTTCGCTTGGCTCTTTATAATCCAGAGTGGTCGTATAGCACCAAGAATTGCGTGCGATCGCTGTATCTGTTTGCCAATAAAATGGCTGCGCCTCTGCAAATTTTCCTCTTTCGACTTCTACGATACCGGAACCAAACATCATGGCATCATGCTTATAACAGATCGCTACTTGTTTGCCCCATTCCTTGCCGCGATTATAATAGTAAGCCGACAAAATCTGTAAATATTCTTTAAATGCCTCATGCTGGATCCACCAGTCAAAGTAAAGAACTTCCGGCTGATATTTATCAATAATTTCGCAGGTTCGCTGTAACCAATCATCAAGAAATTCAACAGAGGGATACGGTGTACTAAACAAATCTTGATTATCTGGTTCCGGCATAGCCGGCCAATAAAAATCACCTTTTTTCAGCGGTTCTTTGACATCGCTCTCAAACTCTCGGCCATGGCCCATGAAGAACCAGTGTTCTGCTCGATGAGACGAAGCACAAAAATGAATTTGTTTTTTTTCTGCAGCGGCTTTCAATTCTCCTAAAATATCTTTTTTTGGTCCCATATCAAAAGAATTATATTTTGAAAGTTCACTTTTATACATTTGAAACCCATCATGATGTTCGGCGACCGGAAAAATATATTTGGCACCCGCCTGCTTAAAAATTTCGATCCATTCCTTAGCGTCAAATTTTTCAGCGGTGAATTGGGGAATAAAATTCTTGTAACCAAATGCCTTTTGTTCTCCATAAACTTCGCGATGATGATCAAATTCAGGATATCCTTTGATATACATGTTCCTTGAATACCATTCATTATTGAATGCTGCCAGACTATATAAGCCCCAATGAATGAAAATTCCAAACTTGGCTTTGGTAAACCACTCCGGAACCATGAAATCATTCAGCGATTGCCAGTCAGCCATAAACGGGCCTTGATTGGCGATTTTTTTTATTTCTGATACTGTTGCTGCCACCTTTTTTCACCTCATCATAAAAATTCTGTACTGTTCATCCAAGCCTTTGAAATCAATAAGTGCCCAGCCAATGAAGGATGAACACGATCGGAACTCAATACATAAGAAGACTGATGAATCAAAAAATCATCAAAGTATTTTTGGACATCGATATACTTAAGCCCATAGTGATCTGCCGATTCTTTGGTGATCTGATTATATTCATCTGTCATTTTACGCATCGGGTCCTCGCGATAACTCTCTACCATAAAGGTAGACAGCAGGAGGATTCCTTTTGTTTTCTTTTGTGTCTTTTCAATCAGACTCGCGTACTTTTCCCGAAACATCTCTTTAGAAACCTGCTCGTCCTGACTAAATACACTATCAAAGTGGCGCCAGACATCATTGATTCCGATCATGATCGTGACCCAATCCGGCTTTAGCTGGAGTACATCCTCTTCCCAGCGTTTTTCTAAATCAATAATCCGATCACCGCTTACCCCTTTATTAATGATCATCAGTTCTGCTTGTGGGCAAAGTGCCGTGGTAAACGCATTGATCAGATTCACATATCCTTCTCCCCAAGAGGACCAGCCGGCTGGCGGAGCCTCATAGTTTCTAGAACTGTCAGTAACGGAATCTCCAATGAATAATAATCGATCTCCTTTGTCAAACAACATTCCTTTCACTCCTCTTCCAAAATAAACAAAGACGTATAAACGACGATTTAAAAAGCGCTTCCTTAAAAAGGATTCGAAACTTCACAAAAAGTAAAAACAAATTTTTGAAAATCACGGATCATTTTGAAGCAGCCTATTCTATTCAGATCTTCTATTCAGCAAATTTTTTAGCAACCGCAACTCGTTGATCATTTTGATCTTTGGCGTTAGCCATATCTACTTTCAAAACCTTATCATATCCCAGCCCCTTGGCAGTATCTTGCATTTCTTTTAACAGACTATTAAATTCTGTTTCATTTTCAGCAAATACCATCTTCCAAGAATACTCAACTATTGTTGATTTGACTTGATTTCTTAATGTTGAGATTTCCGAACTATCATCTGGTGCTACATAACTTGCACCAGGAGCCACCAAAATTTGATTATTTTGCTTAAGATAATCGATCGTTGTTTCTGCTCCTCCCGAATGATCGGACCAATCTTTTTTAATTGAATTGGTTGTTTCCTCTTGATAAGTTTTCCACAAAGTATAATTGTACGGGTAGCCTGTATCCGGATCCTCATCAATCCCTAATACTGTAGTAACATTCAAAGCGGAAGAACCGTCCGAATAACTTCCGCCACCATATTCTTCAGGCACCGTTGCATCTCCGCCTAAAAGAGCTTCTTTACCAAAATCTGACAACTCCGGAAGTCCGTCATCATTCAAATTCCAAGTCAATCCCTGGATGCCTGCACTTCCCTGAGTTTGTGAAGCATTGGAAAGTACACCTTCTGAGGAATACAGCCAGTCAATAAATTCTGAAATTCTTTCTGGATCTTCCGCTTTTGAACCAATGCCTATAAATTGTGATCCGCCATATACACTTGCTCCGTAAGAGAAAATCGTCTGATCTTTGATTGGAACCAGCATAAAACCTTTGCCGGCATTCAAATTTTCAGTCGTATTATACGCAGCTTGTCCTAACCAAGGCCACCAAGAGAATAAAACTTGACCATCCTGGAATTTCGAATATAAGGTATCGTAATTTTGAGTGGTTGATTCTGGATCGACCAGCCCCATCTGATTTGCCTCATAGTAAAATTTTAAAGCTCGAACATACTCTGAATCAGAGTCTATAATACTTTGATAATCAGATCCATCCGCTTTTGCCAATACAAAACCTAATTCATCATATCCGTAAAGGGCGGCCAATTGTTTTGCTGCGCCCATCATATTTCCATCCCAATCACTAAATAAAGAAAAAGCATATACTTTTTTCCCTGAATCGGTTGTACTTTGCAGTTCCTGCATATCCGCCATTACAGGCAGTAAATCTTCTAAAGTATCAACTTCAGGATAACCCAGTTCCGCATAAAGATCCCATCTCAAATAGGCTCCATAATTTAAATCAGTTCCTTCCGATGAAGTTGTTGGTGAAAGACTGGATACTGAAGTCGGAAATCCATAAACTCCATCTGAACTTTTATTAATATATTTAACAGCTGACTTATATTTCTTAACATTTTTCATATTTTTATATAAATCTGTAGCATCGTATAAAAGTCCGCCTTTCACTAATTCTTTATACTGTTCTCCAGTATCAACAATAACAATATCCCCTAAATCGCCAGCGGCTGTCCTGGTCTGATAAAGAGTGTCGCCGTTACCGGCTACGTTAGGTGCAATAATATTTAATTTGATATTGAATTTATCCTTCACTTCTTTTGCAAACCACCCTTTTTGAATCCCCATATAATTAGCTAATCCATCGTACACATCTACTGTTAAGGTTTTCTCCTTAGCTGCAGAACTTTTTGAAGAACTTTCATTCACTGAATACCAAACAATTAATCCTGTTATCAAACCAATACACAGCACTCCTGCTGCCACTATTTTTTTCCACTTCTTGGTCATTGATCTTTCTCCTTTGCTTCATATATTTTTTAAATAAAAATCTATCCCTTGACCGCGCCTAACATGATCCCTTTACCAAAATGTTTTTGAAACATCGGATAAATAAACATGATTGGCAAAACAACAATAACTGATACTGTCATTTGAATGGAGGTCGGTGTTTGTGTTGTTGCTGCTGATGCAACGTTTGCTACCGATCCTCCGGCATTTCTAACCATTTGAGCTAACGAATTGGCTTGATTAATATAAGTGTAAAGTAAATATTGCAATGAATATAATTTTTGATCAGTTATATAAATCAGAGTATCCTGAAATGAATTCCATTGTGCGACTGCAGAGAATATGGCGACAGTCGCTAAGATTGGCGTACAATTTGGTAAAACCACTTTAAAAAAGACTTGTACAATATTTGCTCCATCCATCTCAGCTGCTTCCTGTAAAGATTTTGGTATTGATTCAATGTAAGTTTTAACTAAAATGATATTAAATGGCTGAACAATTGCTGGTAAAATATATACCCAGAAATTATTTGTCAAGTGCAGCGTTTTCATTGTTATGAACATCGGAATCAACCCGGCATTGAAATACATTGTTATGATAATAGCCCGATACCAAAATTGACGTCTCCACATTTTTTCCTGCGTAAATATGAAACCTAAAAATGCCGATGCCAACACTGTACATGCCGTTCCAATCACAGTTCTGCCAACTGAAACAATCGCTGCAAGAGGTAAACCATCTAATTGTAAAACTTGCTTATAGTTTTCAAGATGAAGCTGTTTCGGAAGAAATCTGATTTCCCCTAGAGAGCTTAACTCGTTATTACTGATTGAATTGATAATTAAATAATAAAATGGATAAGCACATATTAAGGTTACTAATCCAAAAAAAAGATAATTTACTATAGTAAAGGTGGTATCGCCTTTACTTCTAATCATCTTTTTCGGTTTTCTTTTCTTCTTTTTCATATTTCGTGAAATCTCCACTTATACCCCTCCTTTAAATGATTGATGAGCCGCGAATTTTCTTTGAAGCAAAGTTGACGACAGCTAATAATGTTACACTGATGACACTTTTTAACATGCTTAGGGCTGTTGCTAGTGACAAACTGTTTCCACCTAAACCAATGTTATAAACGTATAAATCTAAAACTTGAATATGAGTTTTGTTGAACGCATTTTGAAAGATATAATATTGATCCATACCATTGTTCAGCAAGTTGGCAATGGAAAGCATCAGCATAACTAAGTATGTAGGCATTAGTGCCGGCAAGGTGATATGCCGCATCAGATGAAATCGATTGGCTCCGTCAATTTTAGCTGATTCATAAAGTTCCGGATCGATCCCGGAGATCGCCGCCAAATACATTATTGCTCCCCAGCCAAGCCCTTTCCAAAGATTCCATAAACACATCATCAACCAAGTATGGCTATCACTATCTAAAAACTTAATTGCGTCTGTGATAAGTCCCCCTTCTTGTAATAACGTATTCACCAAACCAGTAGTTGAAAATAAGCTAAAGGCAATCATATACACGAGCACCCAACTGATAAAATTCGGCAAAGTCGTCAAGGTTTGAACAATATTTTTAAATCCCTTACATTTCACTTCATTTAATAAAATTGCAAATCCGACTGGTAAAATCGAAGTGGCAATCCCAAGAAAACTCATGGCAAATGTATTTTTCATTACTTGAATGATCTGATCTATTTGAGTTTTACTGGAAACTAATAATTTAAACCACCTTAATCCAACAAACTCACTCCCAGATAACCCTAACGCCGGCTTATAATCATACAAAGAATATATCCAGCCGTGTAATGGAAAATAAGAAAACAAGAAGGCCAAAATCAAGAACGGAACAATACAGAGAAACATGATTTTTCCATCTCGAGATACTTTCTTCTTGACTTTCTTTTTAAGTGGATTTTTTTTCAACTCCAATTTCATCCCTCCATTTTTTCGAAACCGCTTTTACACTCCAAATATTAGCATTCTATCAAGCATTTGCCACCCTGATAAACTGCATCTGTATACAATACAAATTAGACATCTTTGCTCCCATTTCAGATTTAAACATAAAAAAAAGGCTATTTAACAAGCTTTATCACGTTTACCTTTTTTTTCGACTACTTTTTTTCACAATCTTTTTAGGTTAAACTGTATTTATCAAAATAAAAAGAGGTATTTGAATGAAATTTAATGTTGAAAGTTCCCTTTACAGAATAACGACCTTACTATCACAATTCATCTTTCTAAATATCCTATACCTAATATGTTGTTTACCAATAATCACAATTGGCACAGCTACATCTGCCTTATTCGAGGTCACTACTCGTTATGCTGATCAAGAAAGCGGCTATTTGGTCAAAGATTTCTTTTTTGCTCTAAAAAATAGTTTTAAAAAGGGAACAATTATTTTCCTGTTTTTCTTAATTCCTATGACCACCTTGATATTTAGCTCGATTTTTTGGTTTTCACTGCAAACCCTCCTTGCCACTGTCATTGGCGTACTTGCTTCACTATTCAGTATTTATCTATTTCTGTCTATGCTTTTTGGTTTTTCATTGATTGGAAGATATGACAATAACATCAGACAAATCATCAAAAATGCACTATTGCTGCCCGTTTCCAATCCATTAAAAAGCTCAGGGCTCCTTTTGATTCCTTTAACTATGCTATGTTTATCCATAGTGCTTAACAGTTTCAAACTATTTTTAATTCTATTTGGTTTTTCCTTTTGTGCCTATTGCAGTGGTTTTCTATTTTTATCGATTTATTCATCGCATGAATAAAATGAGGTGCTCTTATGACAAAAAAAAAAAATTAAAAATCATTTGAACCAATACTCCATCCGTCAACAATTATTTATTACCTATATTCCGATCATTTTTTTATCCATTTTTGTGATTGGATTAGTTTTAGTCATGGATTCAACACGGCAGTTAAAAGAAAATTATCAAAGTCTCGCAGCATCGAATGCTCAAAGAGTCAAGTCAGTTATATTTGATACTACAAACATGTTTACAAACAGCGCTAATTATATGTCTACGGATGACTATCTTCGGAGTGTCCTTACTGTAAATTATTCAACTGTAATGGATGCGCAGGAGGCGATGAACAGCTATACCTACATTGATCATTTGAAAAAACAAGAAACATCTATTTATAATATCACCATTTACACCACAAATCCCACCATTACAGACTATCAAAACTTTGTGTATGCGGATAAAACTATTCAAAAAAAAAGCTGGTTTACTCGAGCACTCAATCAACCCAATGAATTTTGGATCACTGATAACTCTGAAAACATCAATAAACTTACTTTATATAAAATCTTACCTTTGCCATTATCAAACTATAAAGCGGTTTTAAAAATGGAAGTCGATTACAATTATCTTAAAAATAGAATGAATACTCAAAATTACTATACCGAACTGCAAGTTAATCAAAATAAAATTTTTTATAGCGATATCCTCCAAAACGTGGGACATTCTCAAACGTTTACTATCAAAAATCCAAATAAAAATGCGTTCGAGAAATTTATTGATATTAAATCAGCTCCAAATACATTAGTGGCTGTCAATCATTTAACATTATCAAATGAAACAGATCAAATCAATATTTACTCTGCAGATTTTTCCGCCTATACTAGTTTAAAAAAGAACGTAGTCAGGTGGTCCAGCATTTTAGTTCTGATTCTCTTAACAACGCTAATCATAGTAGTAGCTTTTGCCAACTTTTTTTCTCATCGAATAAAGAATCTTCAAAACGCGGTTTATCATGCTTCAATAGAGGACTATGCTTTTTTTAATAACATCAGCGGCAACGATGAAATTTCAAAAATCTCGCTTGACTTTCATACCATTATTCAACATATCAAAACTAAAGAAGAACAGATTTTTCAAGCTCAATTATCTGAAAAAGAATTGCTAAATCAACAGCAGCAAATGGAATTCCGACTATTAGCCGGACAGGTAAACCCGCATTTTTTGTTCAACACCTTAGAAACCATTAGAATGACGGCTTTGAAAAATGGAAACAAGGACGTGGCCCAAGCCATTAAATTATTAGCAAAATCGATGCGTTTCACTCTGGATTATCAAGGGAAAAAAATCTCTATGTTATCCGATGAATTAGAAGCTGTAAAAGTCTATGTAAGAATCCAAAAAATGCGTTTTGGCGATCGCGTAAATTACGAAGTCAGTATTTCAGAAAACATTGATTCTCAGCACGTGGAAATTCTGCCTCTGCTGATTCAACCTTTAGTTGAAAATGCGATCACTCACGGTCTGGAAGGGATCGATGAAAAAGGAACAGTCAAGCTGAAGATTGAAAAAATAGCGGGCGATATTATCCTTGATGTCATAGACAATGGGATTGGGATCTCTGAGGAAAAACTTGAAGAAATCAAGGAACGGATAGAAAAAAATGATATAGATTCGACCAAACATATTGGTCTAAAAAATATCAATAACCGAATCAAGATGTTTTATGGAGAAAAATATGGTTTAAGTATTAAAAGCAGACTTGGTTCAGGAACACAGGTCCGAATTATTATCAACAGCCTTTCTGAATAATCGAAACCATGAAAACCAGACAGAATGGGATATTTTTCTGCATTCCCATTCTGTCTGGTTTTTTTCTTTGTTCCGTAAAGCTTTAGATTTCATTCACTCCTGATACGATCATGGCTTCTCGTTTTTTTTCACCATGAACAATAACTTTTGCTTGCTCGATCCCATAAATTTCGATTTCCATTGTATTTTGCTTATTTACAGCCCGGATCGTTGCAGCTTTTTTCCCATGCTCGTCATAAATCAAACTTTCAGCCTGATCGGTCAATTCATAGATATGAATAGTCGGTGATTCCGTATAGTCATAAACCGCTTGACTGTCTGTAAATCCCTCTACAATGATCGAATCAGGCCGAACCAGCAATGGTAAATGAAAATAATCGTACTGTTCACTATACCATCTGCCTCCCGAATAGGTTTTCTGAGACAAATGATCGGTCCATTTTCCTTTTGTGTTTGGAACATAGAATGAAACTTTGCCAAATTCATTAAATATCGGTGCAACCAGAAAATTCTCGCCAAACATATACTGCCGATCCAGTCCATGGGTCGCTTCATCTTCAGAGAATTCAAGAACCATCGCGCGCAGCATCGGAATTCCATTTTTAGAAGTATAAACAGATTGTGCCTGAATATAGGGCATCAGCCTTAACTTCAACTTAGTAAAGAAACGCGTGACGGCAACGGCTTCATCTCCATACAGCCAGGGAACTTTATATTCTGAACTCCCATGATAACGGCTGTGAGAGGAAAGCAAACCAAACTGAGTCCAGCGTTTATACAAATCTGGAGTTGTTCCTGCTTCAAAACCTGAAATATCATGGCTCCAGTAGCCAAAACC
>JAATEZ010000366.1 GCA_015655485.1 Lactobacillales bacterium
AGAGACTAACTTAAGCCAGTTAAGCAGTGAAAATTATTCAACTAGAAAAAATCAATTTTCTGGTATTGGATTAAAAAATGTGGACGACCGCCTGAAGCTACTATATGGAAATGAATATGGTATCTCTGTGTGATACTTTTCCTGCTGATAATAAACGAATAATGAAATAAACAGAAAATCCATGATCCCAGACGGAGAATCGCTGCGGTGCCTCATCAAATCTATGGAAATAGAAGCCTCAGTGTAGGTTGGCATAATATTAGCAAAAGCTATGATTTTTCCCGTTTCGTCTTTCACAAGCGCCATAGAAGCAGAATTCAAATACGCCGGATCAAAGTAACCCACTGAAAACCCTTTTTCCACTCGTCCAGCTAACCACTCATCTGAAACCGCCCGTAATTCCTTCAATGTATCTTGTGAAAACGGCGGGTCAATTATTTCGAAAGAAAAATTCTCCCTTGCAAATTTATTCATCAAGGCCCGTTCTCCCTTAAATTTCTTTCCGACCGTTGAAAAATCTTTCAAATCCACATAGGCCTCTTCCCCCATCTTAAGAAAGTCAAATCCTTGTTCATGCAGCATCAATAAAAAAGATTCTTTCACCTCATAAAAAACCAGCTTGTAGCCTTGGCGATCCGCCTCATCAATTATTCCTTCCGCAGCCTTCGCAAAAGAGTCTTTTTTCCCGGAGGGTTCTCCCATTACGATCCACTTATCAGCGATTTGTTTAAACTGGAAAAAAACTTCATCTGTTCCTTGATCATTTCTAAAATAATAAAACTGTTTGTCACCTACAAAAGCTAATTGACTGGTTTCATTGCCTCCAAATTTCGTTAAAATATTTGACACACGTTTTTTTTCAAAATTCTCGCCAAAAACCTTCTTTTTGCCCATCAAATATCGCAGAAAAATGAAAAGGAAAATCAAGGTAACAATAATCGTCACGAATCCAGTGAACCAAATCCTCTCAGATGGAAACAAGAAAAAATTCGGTATCGGTCGATGGCGGTGATGCCGGTCAGGCAAATTGTAAACGCCGATCGCTGCATAAAGAATGTAAAGGCCTGCATACAAAAATACATCCTTGCTCAACATTTCCCAGGAATAAACGAGACGCTCGCGATAAAATTCGATTTTGGAAACAGCAACAAACAATAAAACAGCCATTAAAAATAGGATCACGCCCCACGAAAAGTCTTTCCAAAAAGTGTAAATGATCGTTCCGCTCAGTAAAATAATAGTCGGAAAATAAGCTTTCTTTACTTTAGCACTCGCTCCTCTGCCCATCGCCAACAGCAAAAAACCAAGAACTAAAGTAGGCGTCTGTGTCAGAAGATGGAAAGACAGCGGATTAAGCTGCGCCAAAAGAGGATAATCTTTAAACGCTTCTGGGATCGTAGCGGTCAGGATCATCATGATCCCAGAAAAATAGAGTGAAGCAACGAGCAGATTATGAGAAAATTTTGCTGCAGCTGTTCTGGGAATGTCATGAAAGTGCTGGTTGATCGTAGTTCCTACATTTCTGATCAGTAAAACTACTCCAATAATAAAAGGAATAATATAGTAGAACAACCGATAGAGCAGAAGCCAGGCAATGGCGATTTCATGCGGAATCCCAAAGAAGGAAAGTCCCAAAACCATTAAAACATCAAAACTGCCCAGGCCGCCAGGCAGCATGGAAACGATCCCCATAACTGAACAGGCGATCAGCAGCGGAATGATTTCGGTCAGGCGAAAAGAAAGCCCCAGCGCTTTTCCCGCAAATAAAAAAGTGGCCACTACACCGGTCCATTCAAAAAATGACGCCGCAATCAAAGTACCTTCCTGCTTTAGAGCCAAGTCAGAAAAAATAGCATTGTTTTTGCGGTGCGTGATTGCTAGAACCAGAGGAAAATATAATCCGCCGCCTAAAAGCCAAAGTCCATATTGATTCAGCAATTGTTTTTCCTGAACCACTAAAATAAACAAGAGGGAAATAAAACAATAGATGGATAGCCCTGATAATAGAAAGAGAAGAATTTTTGAAAGTCCCTTGGCCACCTTTTTTCCGGAAGAATCTTTTCCATAAAATTCAGTTCGCAATCCGCTGCTGACCAATCCGCCAAAGCCGCACAAATTATTGATCGTATTTGTGACCCAACTTGTTTCTATAATATATTTCTTAGAAAATTTGCGCTCTAATAAACCTACTAAGACAAAATCATAGAGCAGCATGGGCAAGATAGAGATGATCCCAACCAGGGTTAAACCTATAATAGCAATCAATGACAATTTTGAAAAAACAGCGGACAGCTGCACAAGAGAGACCGTTTTGCCAATGGATACCACCTCATTGACCACGATCGTACAGACAGACAGGAGAAAAATCCCCTTTAAAATTTTGCTATGCTTTTGAACCCACAGAATGACCTTTTTCATTGGTGAACTCCTTTGCGATTTTCATTTAAAAAAGTGGAAATGATTTTAGTGTATTCCTTTGCTTTTCCGCCAACAAGATCATGACGTCCTTTGACAACAACTTTTAAAACTGCCTTAGGGATAGCCTGCTGGATTTGCTGTGAATGCTCTCTATAAATGAGATCCATTTCCCCAACCAAAACTAGCGTCGGGGCAGTGATTTTATGTAAATCGGCCAGAGAAACAGCCGGTTCTTCGACAATAAGGGAGATTCTTCTTTGCCATTTTTTAAGATGTATAAAGAAATGACTCAAAAAATTCACTACCTGATAAGAAAAGCGGCTGAATAAAAATGAGATTTTTTTTATGCCTTTAGTCGTATAATTACCTGAATTAAGAATAAGGGTTTGGATAAATTCCGGATGTTTGGAAGCAAAAACCATGGCAATATTTGCTCCATCACTAAAGCCTACTAAGTTTATTTTTTCCCCCCGCTCCCGTTCTTTTTGAATGACTGTAAAAACGTCTTCAGCCATCTGCGCAAGGGTCAAAACATTCGCGGCATTATCTGAGCGGCCATGATCACGACTGTCAATCAGGAGGACTCTATAGCTGGAAGAAAAAAAATTTTGTTGACCGGCAAAATAAGTTGAACTCCCTCCATTCCCATGCAAAAAGACAAGCAATGGCCCAACCCCCGAAACTTCATAATAGATGGACGTACCATCAGCCATTTCAATAAATTTTTTATCTATTTTCAAATTTTCACCTTTTTTCAAATGCGTTTTTAAAAAAGCCTATCTACAGAATACTCGTCTCCAACTTATGGGTCAATTATTATTCCATGAAAAATCATCTCGACTCCTTTTACTGTTTTTTAAAATAACTAGTCTAAAAAAATAGGAATGAGTTCAAACTCAAAGAGTTTTATAACTCATTCCTGCTCTTTATATACTGTTGAATCTAGGGTTGAGCTACCACTTTATCTTCTCCAAACCACTCTTCACTGATCTTTTTTGTTGTTCCATTATCATACACAGTTTTTAAGGCTCCGTTGATTTTTTCCAGTGTTTTGCTGTCATCTTTACGGACACCGACCCCATAATCTTCTTGCGTGAACTCACTAGGAATAATGACATAATCTGCTTTATCCTTTTCATGAGAAATATAATATTCTGCAAAAACACTATCAATGATCAATCCCTCGATCCGGCCTGAATTCAAATCAAGAAAAGCTTCCGTAAAAGTGGGATACAGGACTGGTTCGCCATCTTTGATTTTATCTAATAAAATTTTGGGTTTAGATTCCAATGCATCCACACCACTGGATCCTTCCTGAGCACCAAAAGCTTTCCCGCTTAGATCCTCATAAGAAGAGATACTATATTTTTTTAACGTGACTACGACCTGATCATTTTTTAAATAAGGATTGGAAAAGGCCACTTGTTTGGCACGCTCATCCGTCATTGTATAGCCGTTCCAAATGACATCGATCGTCCCATTTTCCAACTCTGTTTCTTTCATAGACCAGTCGATCGATTGAAATTTAGCCTTGACTCCTAATTCTTTACAAACAGCTTTAGCTAAATCAATATCAAATCCAACCAACTTATCGTTTTCATCACGAAAACCCATTGGAACAAAACTGTCGTCTACGCCGATCACTAGCTGCCCTGACTTCTCAATTTTTGCCCAATCAGTCAAGCCGTCACTGTCGGCAGCCTTCTCTTTCTTACTACAGCCTGAAATTAAAAAGATCCCCACTAATAAAACCAATAATCCCCTAAACTTATTCTTCATCCTTCATCTTCTCCTTATTTTCTGCTATTTGATCGGCTCGACTTCAATCAGCTGATCGGCTACTTTCTTAGCAAATTCATGAT
>JAATEZ010000404.1 GCA_015655485.1 Lactobacillales bacterium
ATTCCTCCAACATTTTTTCTAATATTTTTTTATTGTGAGTATCACCATGCAAACAAAATAATTGACCTATTTTTTCATCTATTTCCATGTGGTTAAATGTATTTTCTATCCAGGCGATATCTTCCTCTTCAAGAAAAAAGGGATTAGCCTTAAAATCGATCATATCATTCTACCGCCTTTGCTGTTTCCTGATTTTCTTCTTCATACGCTTCTCTATCAACAATTCTGAAAAATGGATAATACATGATCAATGAAATAATCAACAACACAAATTGTAAGGCGGCAATTTTCCAGCTTCCTTCCATCAGCCCTGTAATGAAGGGCGGAAACCCAGGTCCAAGGACAGCACCGTTCGCCGGCGGAACAATTCCCAATGAGGTACAGACATAACCCAAAGTAATGGAGACAAACGGCACACCGATAAATGGAATGACTAATTTGGGATTCATTACCAATGGTGTTCCGAAAATCACAGGCTCATTAATGCTAAAACAGCTTGCCGGCAAAGCAATTTTCCCTAACATTTTATATCGTTTGCTTCTAGCGAAAAAAGTAAATAAGAGACATAAAGCTAAAGTTCCGCCTGAACCGCCAATGCCGCTATAAAGATTAAAAAACTGTTTTCCGGCTAAATTCGGCAACGCTGTCCCTGCACTGTAGGCAGCTAAATTTTGAGCATCTAAAGCCATCCAAATTGGATTCATCACGGAATAAATAACCATTGTGCCATGAATACCAAAAAACCAAAGCACTTGACATAAAGTAATGGCAATTATAAATGCGAAGTAATTACTTCCAATATGCTCTAATGGCACTTGTACAAACGAATAAACCATTTGATGAATATTTTCATATCCTGTATTTCTCATGATCAATACGATCAGCAAAGAAATAATAGCTATGACAAAACCCGGGATCAATGAGGAGAACGTTTTCGAAATAGCTTGCGGAACTCCTTCCGGCATTTTAACTATAATATTTCTCTTGATTAGAAACACAAAAATTTTAGCCGACATTAAAGCCATCAAAATTGCAACAAAAAGTCCTTTTGCTCCCAACCAATCAAAACTCAAATAGTTTGTTGTCACATCATCTATTTTTATCTGAGAAATCGGAGTCACAAACAAGAAACCCATCAACGCCAAAATGCCAGCTGTTATCCCATCAATATTTTGCTTATTTGCATAATGATAAGCAATAAAAAATACTACATAGATAGACAAGATATTGACACTTAATTGTACAGGGATAGACAAGACATCTTTAATACCATGATTCGTTATAAATGATTGATATCCTGTTATAGGCAAATTTGATAGTAATGAACTGATCGAACCAATCATGGTAATAGGCAATGTTGAAACCAGCCCGTCTGAAACAGCACTTATAACCGCGTTCTTTGAAAATTTATCCGTAAAAATTTGTATTTTTGATAACATAATTCTGCACTTACTCCTTTTCGATTTATTATAATCCCTATTTACATTACGAAAGATCTAACGTATCCTTATGATATAATAAATTTAAAAGAATAGGTTTTTCTGTTTTGAAAGCATTTTCATTTTATGAAAAAAATTCTTTTTGATTTGCCTTTTTATTACTTGAAATCTTAGAATTCACAAGCAAACTGTTTTTTGATGGAACATTTTCTAACCAGTATATTTATATTATGTATGCGGAGGTCCAACATGGATACTATATTCAACAGCATTCAAGTCATTATGGATACACTAGATGAATCAGATATCAATTATGTTATTTCTCGAAAACTTCTAGAATATATCCATAAAGATATCGATGACTTATCAATCACTGTTTTGGCAGAAGAGTGTTTTACTTCCCCCTCAACTATTACCAGATATACAAAAAATCTTGGTTTTAAAAATTTTATCGATTTAAAAAATTCACTGATACGCAATAAAGAATTTTTAAAAGAAATGAGAAAAGACAACTATAACAACTTGATTTTCAACAAAACTACCGATAAACAATCGTTGATCTCCTATATTGAAACAATCAAAAATTCGATGGATGATTTTGCGGAATCCGTTGATTTTAATGGAATTGACCGTCTCATTGATACGATTCATTCATGCAGTGATGTTTACTTGTTTGGAATGCAATTATCAGGCTCTTTTGCCTACTATCTTCAATACATGTTAATGAGTTATGGCAAAGTAGCCCACTTTGCTTTTTCGACTGTTCAAGAAAAGAAATTTGTCAATCAAATGCAAAAAAATGATTTATGCATTTTTTTGACTACCGATGGGAATTATTTTAATGCAAGAAAATATATCCTTGAAAAAGTAAAAAAACAACAAGTTAAAACCTTTGTTGTGACACAAAACCCTAATAACAGAACCTTGTCAGATATAGACCATGTCATTTATATTGGAAATTATCAAAAAGGCAGAGCGAGTAATTACAAACTGCTGGTATGGATCGAAGTTTTATTAAGCAGATATTTTAATAAATATATTTGACCCCCGAAAGGCATGGGATAACGCCTTTGATTTGCTACTGCCTATTTTCCAGATGGAACTGATAAATAGCTCCCAGCATATTCGAATCGCTAAAATATCGGCAAGGTTTTAGGTCAAAATCAAGATCGCCGGCCCCTTTTTTTGTTAATAATCTGCCTACTCTTTGCTGCAATTGCTCAATCAGATCCGGCCTTCCGGACATACCTCCGCCAATCAATATTCTTTCCGGATCGAAACAAAGCTGCAGGTTATAGATTCCGATACTTAAGGAATCATATAAATCATTCACCATTTTTTCAGCCAAACTATTCCCTGCTTCAGCCAGCTCAAAAACTTCTTTTCCTTCATACCTGTGCCCGTCGGCTATCCATTTAGTGAAATTATTTGCCATAGTGACAGGACTGCCGGCCTCACTCAATGTAAGAAGCGTTTGATCATTAATAATTTGATAACCGAACTCTCCTCCAAAAAGATGTGCCCCGCTTTGAAGTTTTCCATCCGCAATGACAGCACCGCCGATTCCTGAACCGATGATCACAAAACAGGCATTTTTGACAGATTTTGCGTTTCCCATCCATACTTCCGCCAGAGCAGCACAATTGGCGTCATTTTGAAGAGAGACCGGCAGACCAAAAAAATCTTCAAGTTCTCTTCTGACCGGAAACCTGTGAATATAGGGAATCGCACTTGTACCGTAAACAATTCCCTCTTCGAGATCAACAGAGCCGGGGCAGCTGATAGCCACACCTTTTATATTTTTTCCTGGATATTCTGATAATTTATCTGCCAACAATTGTTTCATTTTGTTCCAGCTCTCTGGTGTCGCAACGGCGCCTAAAGGATGCAATTTTTCTGCTTCCCATATTCCATATTTTATAGAGGAACCGCCAAGGTCAAATACAAACAAATTTTCTTTCATTCCCTTTCACCCTTTCTCTTAGATGGTAAAAATCGGCAAAGGAATCGTTTTTTCCTCTGCCGCCTTCTCAAATTTTTTCGTTCATTCGCTTATTTTAAGAATCTACTCTATCGTCTCCATCATTTTACCATTTATTCGGCTCATCAGCCATTTTTTCTTTTGCAACTTTTACTTCATACGGCTTTAAAGTGAGATGCCTGCTGATTTTGGCAGGATGCTCCATATCTGTCAATTCTCTTGTTAATTCCATTGTTTTTTCTTTCGTTGAAAAATTCATGAAGAAGTGATACTTTTCGCTATTATTATATCTGGTCTGGATCGATACTTCCGGCAGAGAATACTGAACTAATGAATTTCCAAGGTGCAGATCCTGAATAATCTTTGCATAAAAATCTTGCAGAAAATCGGTAGAGTTTCTTGCGGCTAAAAAATAGGAGGTTCCTTTACCAAAACATTTTTTTGTTACTGCAGGAGTCTTGGCATAAAATTCGGTCTGATAAACCGCAAGGACATCTGCATCAATTGTCTCGATTATTGCAGAATAATCTTTGGTTTGATACTCTGTATTTTTGAATGAAATAACATTATGTTCGTTTTCATATAATGTATCCAATTCTAAAACTTTGATCCCCAGCAATTTTTTTAAGCCGTCGGGCAAACCGCCAAAATACAAAAGGTCGGTTTCATTCACCATTCCAGTAAAGTAGCTGGAAACCAAAGTCCCTCCTTGCCTTACATATTCTTGCAATTTAGAGATTGTTTTCTCAGTGACCAGGTAAAGCAATGGCGCGATCAATAAATCATATTTTCCAAAATCATGTTCGACTGTAATAATATCAACAGCTATATCTTTTTCCCAGAAAACAGAATAGTGATCTTGAAGAGTCTGCGGATATAATCTTGTCGGCCGTCCAAAACCGCCGCCGCGTTTCAGGGCCCAATTGCTTTCCCAGTCAAAGATGATTGCCACTCTGCTTTTTTTATCGGCACCTTTTACTGCTGCTATTTTCTCTAAACGTTTGCCATATTCAGATACTTCTCTAAAAACCCGGTCAGAATCGGAATGATTATAGCCAAGGACCGCTCCATGAAACTTTTCCGAATTTCCTCTAGCGCTTCGCCATTGAAAATAAAGTGTGCTGTCCGAGCCATGAGCGATCTGCTGCATCGAACTAAGAATATGAACACCAGGCCTTTTGTTTTTGTTGAACTGATGCCAATTGACCCCGCTTGGCGTCGACTCCATAACAATAAACGGCTGCTGCTTTAAAGACCAATATTGATCATGCACATAGGCCGATTTCATGGCAGTTTTGGCAATGGACTCATAATTATTGTTCCAGTCTGGATAGCTGTCCCAGCTGACTACATCGACATACTTTGAAAATTTTCCGTAGTCTATTCCCTCCAAAGGAATAAAATCATGATTGTTCTGTCCTTCCGCCATAAAGTTGGTAGTCACCGGAATCTGCGGTGTGATCTCTCTTAGCGGCGCGATTTCCGCCTGATAAAAATCGATCGTCTGATCGGTAACAAATCGTTTCCAATCCAGATCCATTCCATGAACTTTGTTTTCTCCTAAGGGCGATGGGGGCAAAATCTGTTTCCAATCAGAGTAAGTGCTGCTCCAAAAACTCATCCACCAGGCCTTATTAATATTGTCAAGAGAGCCGTATTTGCTTTTCAGCCATTGCCGCCAATTCTCTTGACAATACTCACAAAAACATTCACCAGAGTACTCATTGGAAACATGCCACATCGACAGAGCAGGATGCTGACCATATCTTTCGGCCAATTTGCGATTGATGATCCGAACTTTTTCTCGATAAACAGGGGAAGAGTAGCAGTGATCATGACGCGATCCATGAGTATGTTTTCTCCCAAGGGAATCTGTCCGATTCACTTCCGGATATTTTTGACTTAGCCATTTAGGTCTGCCGCCGCTCGGAGTTGCCAAAATCACATTCCCGCCAAATTGATGGACTCGTTCAAAAATATCATCCATCCAGCCAAAGCAGAACTTGCCTTCTTCTGGTTCCAGTGCGCTCCAGGCAAAAACGCCTAGAGTCACAGTATTGATATGAGCGCTTCTCATTAATTCCATATCATTTTTTATTATTTCGGGATAATCCAGCCACTGATCGGGATTATAGTCTCCGCCATGCAAAATTCTTTTATCAAGGTCATATCTTACCATTCGACGAACCTCCGCTGCTGTTTGGGATCTTTTCTTTAAGATAGTAGGTGTAAGACTGAAAATCACCTTTGACCTCTGCCTGATCATGATTTACTCCGTTGAATTGATAAGGTTTTCGGATACCGATATTTTTCAACACTTGTCCGCTGACGGTTTGTCCATTAACCAAATAGGTTCGATCAGTACAAATAAACGGAACTTTTAAAAACTCCTGTACAGAAGAATTGGGTTTAGCTAAAATTCGAAAAAAAGCGATAACTGCTTCAGTCTTTTCTTCGTTAAAAACTGCCCAGGCATATTCATTGCTGTCTTCCTTAACTTCTATCAGCTGGTAAAATGTTCCAAAGGTCAATAACTGACGATTGTTTTTATAAAAAGCAATCCGGGCAGTGATCTCTTCTTTTTCATGATCACTAAGGGCGGCAAGATTTAATTCATAACCTAAAGGACCAAACATGGCAACATCCTGTCTCATTTTTAAAGAAGTGATCCGCTCTGTTTGATGATTAGGACTGGCTGACACGTGATTGCTGAAGGAAGAAAGCGGATAGCCCAATAAGGTGCCAGACTGGATCTTTAGTCTTTCGACCGCATCACTATCGTCACTCGGCCAAATCTGAGGACTGTAAAATAAAATGCCCAAGTCATAGCGCCCGCCTCCGCCGGCGCAGCCTTCAATCAGGATTTCCGGAAAATCGGTCAATATTTTTGCATAGAGAGAATAGACCCCCAATATATAGCGATGAAAAAATTCAGTTTGATCGATTTTCTTTTGGGAGAGATAATTCGAATAAGCCTCGGTAATATTTCTATTCATATCCCACTTGATATAATCAAGCTGAGTATCCAAAATCACTTTTTTGAGTTGTCCATAGATCGCATCAACCACTTTCGGATCAGCAAAATCTAAGACAAACTGCCCTCTTCCTACAGAAGCGCGAGAATAAGGATGCTTGACGACCCATTCCGGATGCAGGCGGTAGAGGTCGCTATCCGGAGAAATCATTTCCGGTTCAAACCAGATTCCTAATTGAAGCTTCATTTCATGGATCTGCCGGGCAAATTTGCCCAGCCCGTCCGGAAATTTTTTTGGATCAGCGTACCAGTCGCCCAGTGAACTTTTGGCATTGTCTCTTTTTCCAAACCAGCCATCATCGATGACAAAACACTCCATCCCAAGATCTTTTCCTGCTTTAGCCAGTGCTAAAAGTTTCTTTTGATCAAAATCAAAGTAGGTCGCTTCCCAATTATTAAAGACGATTGGGCGAATTTCATTTGACCATTTCCGGTCAATGATGTGCTTTTCTGCAAATCTACCCGTTTGATTCGAGATTCCGTTAAGGCCCTGATCGCTAAAAAACAGGAGTGCTTCTGGCGTTGAAAAACTTTCATCCGCGTTTAATTCCCAGCTGAAGTAGGCCGGATTGATCCCGATCATCAGTCTGGTATTGTCCCATTCGTCTACTTCGACTTGCCCTAAAAAGTTGCCAGAATAGATGAGATTTGCCGCATAGACATTGCCTTTATTGTTATCTGCATTTTTCTCGACTAAAGCAATAAAAGGATTATGCTGATGTCCGGAAGCGCCCTTCAAAGAACCTGCGGAAACAGTCCCTTGCTCCAGCTTTCTTCGTTTAATATGTCTTTCCTTCAACCAGGCGCCAGATAATTGAAGGAAGTCATAATCAGCAGAGGGAAGTTCCAAAACACCGCTAAGCATTTTTTGGATCCTGACTGGATCTTGACCACGATTTACAATCTGCTGATTTTTTGCAATCACCGCAAAATCCGTAAAAATCGAAAAACTCAAGGATAGATCCAACCGATGTTCTTCATCAGATAATTGAATAGTTAAGGTTTCTGATTCGTCTGCTGCTGCATAAGCAGATGGAACAGCGAGTTGCCGCTCTTTTCCCTTGCTAAGATGATAACGGACAAATTTGAAATCTAAATACCACGGTTCATTTTCATGAAATACATCGATCGCGCCTTCTTTAAAATCTGATGAACCATAGACTGGATATTCCTGTGCCTGATCTGCGAGAGTGAACATTCCGTCTTCCTGCGAAAATTTTACTGTCCCTCCGGATTTATTATTTCTTTCTATAAGATAGCGGATATCCATTTCACTCAAGCGGCCTAGAGGATTTCCGAAATAGAGGTGCCCTAACTGATCATTTTTCATAATATAAAACACATAACTTATTCTATTATTTTGCAAATGAAAAACATTGCCATTGATTACCTCGATCATATTTATCCATTTCCTTTTCTGTAAAAATCTGATCCACTTCTTTAAGAAGATCTTTCTTTTCGCTTCTTATGAAATGTTCAGTGCTAATTCGTCAATATATTTCATTCTTTTGGCAATTCCTCTATTATAAAAAAATTTATAGATCAAGCCGGCGATCATAAAATTATATTGATTTCTTATTTCAGAAAAAGAATTTTTTTCTGAGTAGATAAGCAGGCCTTTCCCTTTATTAGTAACTGAAAATTCGTAAGTCTGTAAAATTTTGCCGGAATTGTGAGTGGTTTCAAGTTGGAAAATTTTATTCCTGACGACCTGCTTTACTTCGATCGTACTCGGGATCACAGCTCGCTGAGACTTAGTAGCCAGATCACATTGGATTTTTGTCCCACTCGTCAATTCAATAATATTCGGATCATTTCTCTGGAAATATTTCAGCTGCTCATCCATCAATACTTGATAAATATTTTTTTCATCCGCTTTATATGGATATTTATAATTCAATGTGTCAGTCCTCACTCTATTTCCCCCTTTTCCAATCGACTAGTTCTAACCTTTTTGTTCTTCTTTTAAATATTCATTATCCATTGCCATCAAAAATGGGATCCAAATCAAAGTCATCACGATAACTGTAACGATCTGCAAAATCGCTCCGGCGATAGAACCGGTTCCCAGCCAGCCTGACAAAATGATCGGAGTGGTCCAGACAACCGTTGCCCCAATGGGTCTTGGTACTAAGCCAACCGCGATCGCAAAATAAGAAATAGTGGTCGAAACCAGCGGCGCCAGGATCCATGGAATAAAAACGATTGGATTCAATACGACCGGCAGCCCAAAAGTCATCGGCTCAGAAACATTAAAAATAGCTGGCGCAACGATCGTTTTCATAGTTGTCTTCATACGTACCGATTTCGCAATAAAAAATGCCATCGCAATCGATATCCCCAGCTGCATCCCCTGATTAACAAAGACTCCCATGAAAGTTGTATTGATAATATGAGGCAATTGTTCCGCTCCAGATTTATAAGCTTCGTAATTTTCAATTGCAAGCGCACTCATTATTGGATCAATAACAGCATTGACCACTAAAGTTCCATGGATACCGAACCACCAGAAAAATTGAGTAAAAAATACTGCGATCAAAACAGCAGGAAGAGTGCCGCCAAGGTTCATCAATTGCTGTTGCAGCAATTCATAAACAAAATCCACCGCATTTCCCCAAGTTGTAAAGGTGAACAAGTATCTGATCAAATTAAACAAAAACAGTGGCGCAGCGCCTGGAATAATGGCTATAAATGATTCTGCGATCATCGGCGGTACGGATTCCGGCATTTTGATCGTTATGCCGGCGCGGCCGATTCGGCAATAAATTTCTGTAGCCACGATCGCAGTGATGATTCCGACAAACATTCCTTCTGCGCCTAGTTTTGATAAGGGAATGAAAGTTCCCAAAGATTTATCCGTTCCAAAAGGCAGCAGAATAATAAAGGAAGATAAACTGATTGCTCCGGCAAAGACCTGTGATTGTTTATAATGCCCTGCTAACTGATAACCGATCCCATAAACAATAAAAATTGCCGAAATACTCATCGTAGCGTTTCCAACCGGACCAAAAAAATCATTTAAAAAAGTATTTACTCCATCCGGCAAGTATCCTGCAAAACCAAATGTAGTTGGCAAGTTTTGAATAATGATCATAATCGACGCAAACATCGTACCCGGAAAAGCCATCATAAAACCATCACGCAAGCTTAAAAGATATTTATTATTTGCTATCAACGTCGCTGCGGGAACCATTTTCTCGGAAAGCTTATCAACAAATTTCATTTTTTTCACTCCTTCAAATTGTATTATTATAAACGTTTACAATAACAATTCTAATTGTTTAGTTATCGTTTACACAAGTCCTTTTTATAAAAAAACATTCATTATCTGTTTTCGACATACAGATAATGAATGTTTTCCCTATAAAATAACTATTTTTTATTTTCAGCGACAGAATCCCGCAATTTTAATTCGCTCGCACAGGTGATCAAGATCGACATGGTCCGATCGCCTAAAATTCTTTCTTTTGCCATTCTGACGGCTAATCTGCCCATTTCTTCTGCGTTCATCCTGATACTTGAAAGAGAAGGCGACATATACTCAGCCATTTCAATATCATCAAAACTGATCACTGAAATATCTTCCGGGATTCGCAGATGAGCCTCATTGACCGCTTTGTACACGCCGACAGCCATTGGATCACTGGCTACTAATACAGCGGTTGGACGATTTTCCTCTTGAAGCATTTTTTTCGCCAAATTCAACCCAGTCTCCGCTTTCCAAGTTCCCTGAAATACTTTTGAAAATTTTTCTAAGTTATTTAATTTCATCCAATTTAAATAACTCACTGCACGAACTTCTTCTTTATAGTGGATCGACTCGCCGCCAGCCGTGACTTTGCTGCCGAAACCTCCGATAAAGGCGATATTTCGATGCCCTTTTTTGTATAAAACGTCAAGAACTTCATGGGTTTTTGCCGAAAAATCTGTCTGGATACAATCATATTTAGTGTATTTCGAATAACTATCAACCAAAATCAGTTTGTTATTGATTCCAGCAATTTTTTCAACAGCCTCTTGCGTCATTTCTCCAATCATGATGATCGCTCCGTATTTAGACAACTGCTCCCAATCTTTATTTTCATCTCTCATGCGAAAAGCTCTGACAACTCTGAGCCGCCATTTGGACGATTCACGTTCGATACCAAACCTGATATTCCGAAAATAAGGATCATCCAGTTCAGACTCGTCGTCATGACGCACGATCAAAGCAATGGTCTGACTATCGCCTACACTTCTGACTCCCCGTTTATTCTTATCCTTTGAATAGTTCATTTTATTCGCGATTTCTATGACCCTTTGACGAGTATTTTCATTGATACTAAAAGAGGCGTCGCGATTCAGAATGCGGGATACACTTGCAGCTGATACACCGGCCATTTTCGCAATATCTCTGATGCTAGTCATCTCAATCCCCCTGTTTGTTTATTGTTTACTAAATCATGCTATCATTTTACTACAAATGGTACAGAATAAACAACCTTCTGTAAACAATCCATCAAACAAATTTTTTTGTTAAAAAATTGTCAACAGGAAGGCCCAAAAATATCTGGACCGATCTTTCCTGTTCTTTAAATTCGATTTATCCACATATAAATTTTTAAACGCCTGCAAAAAATTTTCATCCTGCAGACTTTTTCTTATTATCTCTACTATTCATTTGTACACTCCATCTGATATTTTCATATGATATCCATTTTTTAACCTTTCATACTCCCTTTTCCCCC
>JAATEZ010000495.1 GCA_015655485.1 Lactobacillales bacterium
CTCTTATTTTAAGTTTTTCAATTTCGGCGATCACATAAGTATCTGCTTTGCCATAAGTCATAAAAGTGATCTCAAGTTCAGTTAAAATGACCATGCTTGGGTTGCTTCTTGAAACGAAAGTATTCCAGATCGTATAAAAAGTCACGACGGCCATGATCGCCATTAATCCAGGTGCGAATCCCTTCAAAATTAAAAATCCGCTGGCTATAAAAAGCATACAACAGAACAAACCGGTAAGCGTGACTTCAACAAAGAACAGTTTTTTCTCAAATTCATAAGATTTCATGCGGACACTTTTCCTTTCCATAAGCAGCTTTCAAGCCATTTTTTATTTACTCTGATAACTTACTCGGCAGTCTGACCATGAAGCAGGGCAGCCTCTTTCTTGATCCTGGAACGATTCCAGGAAGCCAAAATTAACGCAACAACACCGGAAATAGCCGTACCGATGATCCCGCCGAAGTTATACAGTCGAACGATCACCCAAGTTAAAGGATTGGCTCCATCGCAAATGGAAGAAATCAGCGTAGCTCCTTTGGGCATCTGAAAATCAACGTTTTTAGCGGCTTCCGTGATCAAAGGTGCCAAGTTGGTAGCGATCAGCAAACCAACTGCTAAACAGATGATCCCAATCACTAATCCTCTAAATCCATTTCCTTTAACGATCGGTGTGATCAAGACAAACATCCACGGCAAAACAGCCAAATCAGCAAATGGCAATACTTGGTTTCCGGGAATTATTACTGCTAAGAAAATCACTAAGGGAACTAAAATCAGTGAAATGGCCAGTGTGACCGGATGCCCTACACCTACTGCAGAATCCAGGCCAATATAGATTTTGCCTCTGTTCTTGAAGCGTTTCTCAATATATTCACTAGCCGCATCACTGATGGGAATCAGCCCCTCCATCAATAGAGCAGCCATTTTGGGAATCAAAATCAAAACTGCGCCTAATGATACGCCTAAAGTCAATACTTTGGTCACATTATAACCGGCCATGATCCCTATGATGATCCCTAAGACTGTTCCAACTAAAATCGGTTCTCCAAAAACTCCGAAACGTTTTTGAACTTTGTCTATATTGATATCTACTTTATTTAATCCGGGTATTTTATCAAAAATTTTATTAAATACGATCGCTATTGGTGCATACGCTGCTGTAAAGCCGTGCGGCAAGGAAACTCCGGGAAGATCTAAAGATTTTTCCACTTCAGGAGCAGTATAATCGCCGATCACCATGATAATGACCATATTGATCACAGCCGCTGCTATCCCTAATCCAATATTTTCCGTTAAGATCGCTACTAAAGCACCGGTAAAAGCAAAATGCCAATAATCCCAAATATCCACATCAACTGTTTGAGTCGTGTTCGTTAACAGCATCACTATATTGACGATCAAACCAAGCGGAATGATGATCAAACCAACCGTGGAACCCATGGCGATTGCAGCTGATGCCGGCCAGCCAACATCAATAATGGAAAGCTTTAAGCCAAAGCGAGCGACCATTTCTTGAACAGCTGGCGACAAACTCGTTCCCATTAAATTATTAATAACCAAATTCAAACCAATAAATCCTACCCCAACCGTTAATCCGGCTCTTAAGCTCTTGCCAAATCCTGCTCCCAATACACAGCCGAGTATTAAAATCACGATCGGCATAACTACTGAAACCCCTAAATTTGATACAAACTGGAAAAAATTAATGATTGCATCCATTTTTTAAACCTCGCTTTCTTCATTCTTTCATCAACTCAAAAATTTTATCGATCGACGGTTGCGTATTTACACCCGTCAAAAAACAAACCCCTGGTACAAAAGGACATTTTAAATCTTTGGGTGCCATTGTGGTAGCGATCAAAAAATCATAGTTGCTGGACTTTGACGTTGCTTCAGTTATCTTGCATTGAGTGATCTTGTATTGTCCCTTAAAGCCATTTTCATCTAAAATTTTGCTTACTTTGCCATTTACTGCTGTAGAGGTCACGATCCCCGAGCCGCATGCCAATAAAATACTTTTCATCTTAATCAGCCTCCTTTCCTTGATCAATCTTAAAAAATGAAATAAATCTTTTGACAACATCTTCTGCTTTATTACAGTCTAGTAAACTTTTCAGTTTGCCCTGATCTTGAAAAACCGTCATCAAAGCCTGCAAAAAATCCAGTTGTTTATGCGGTTCTTTGATCGCCAGCATAAAAACTATGTTCACTCTCACATTGATTTCGGAGTCCCCCATTTGTTTGAAGATCACAGGTTCTTCCAAAACGGCGATCGCGATTGATTGGGTATTGACATGTTCTGAATCAGTATGCGGGATCGCAACACCGATATCATTACACTGCAATCCGGTTGAAAAAATCTTTTCTCTGCTGATCACTGCGGGAATGAAGCTGGCTTTAACTATTTTTTTTTTGAAAAAAAGTTCTCCCATTTTTTGTAAGACTTCATCCCAATTTTTTGCTTTTAATTTGACCTCGATCAGATCTGGATCAAGATACACATCTTTCAGTATTTCTTCCATGCCTGCTACCTCTTTTCTTAGAAGAATAAATTTTAAGGTTGTGCGATTCTCATATTTACTCTATAAAGTCTTTCGCAATAATTCTTCTAACTCTCCCTGATTTTTTGTCAGCAATATTTTATCGATCATTTCGCGTGATTCAATGATCGTCATTAATTTTGTTAAAATCTCATGAATATTATTTACGTCTTCTTCTGAAATGCCGATGATGATCACTATATTTACATGGTTGGCCCCCCACTGTATCGGATGATCTAACGTAGCGATACTGATATGACTTTTCTTTACTGTCTTCGGCAGCGCATGCGGGATCGCAACACCCGTATAAACACTCGTATCCCCCATTTTTTCTCTTTCAAAAATAGACGGGCCAAATTCTGGAGTCACAAAATTTTGTTTTTCATAATAATCGATCAGCACATCCAAACATGCTTTTTTGTCCCGAAATTTTTGTTTCCAAAAAACTGTGAACTCGCTTACATTTAAATGATTAGCTTCATTCATCGATTCTAAAAGCATTTTATTCTTGCTTTCTTTCAGAACATTCCCCAAGCTTGAATAGGTTTTGATAATGTGATTGAGATCTTCATCTGTCATTAGCGGCGAGACCTGTACGATTGGAATATCCAGAGGTTTTAAGGCCACAGTAGAAATAACAAAATCAATATTTTTTAGCTCTCTATCCGGCAATTCGTCAGCAGTCACAGAATAAAGGTTATCCCAATTCGGGATGACCTGTCTCACTTTGGCGTACACCAATTCTGAAGTAGAAAGACCATATGAACAGACGATCGCAATATTTTTAAAATGAATACCATGACGTTTTTCCAAAGATACTTGAAAATAGATAAGTAAAAAAGAGATTTCATCATCATTTAAAAAAACATTATATTTTTGTTCAAAGTCACTCGCAACATACCACGTCAACGAAAATAATACGATATATTGTTTTTTTATTTCATTCAGCAAAGGATTTTTGATCGTAATATTCCTCTTAAGCCTGAAAATCATTGGCGGGATATGAAACAGCAGACTGTCTCGCAATTTTTCATCATCCGTTAGATCGATTTCCAAAAATTTCCCCATGTCTGTGATCATTTGATCGACTATATCTTTATATTCCAGCCCTAAAGCGTTATCATTTCTTAAAGGTTCAACGCCATGAGCGAATAACTGTCCGCTTAAATAGCGAATATCATTTTCTTCAAAGGAAAGTCCCGCCTGTTTTTCACAGATTTCACAGATTTCATAAGCAACGAGATAAGGCTCTAACGTACTAAAATCGCTCAGCCAAGCATTGGTTTCCGTAATATGCCGTTTATTACGAAGCCTTTTTATTAAAATCAAAAGAATGATATATAGAGATCTGATGTAATAATCAGATATCTTCCGTTTATTTATTTTGATCAAATATTTGATCGCTTGAGCAGCCAAGGATCTGACTCGATCATCAAAAAATTCATTGACTCCTGATTCAATAAAAAGAATATCTGTTCTTGGATCAAAAATTTTTTCACTCAATTCCTCTAACAAAAAAAGTCTGAGCGCTTCTTGAATAGACTGTTCACTCCCATTCAGCTTAAAAAGAGAATTATTCAGCGCGATCTTTACCTCAAATTGTTTTAAAAAGTCATTCAAGAGATCGATATCCTTTCTAATAGAAGTAGCTGAGACAAAGAAAGTCCTTTCAAAAAAAGAAACTGTGATTTTCTGATCGGTCAAAATCAAATAACACATGAACATGATCCTGCGGTATTCGGGTTGAAAATAATTATCTTTGTTTACTGTTTCAATCAGCTCACTTTCAAATTTCAATTTTTTAGTCTTGCTCCCTCTGAGGATGATTCCTTTTCTGGGTTTCTTTTCAATTTTCAAATCAAAGAGAACCATTTCGGCATTTAAAAATTCGATGTCATTATAAATAGTCTTAGTAGATGCCTTAAGTGCTTCACTATAATAGTTTGCTGATTTATAATTATTTTCATAACTCAGTAACCTAAAAAGGTGTAGTTGTCTGGAATTTAATTGTTTCATTTTTTCACCCCCAAACTTATTAAAGAAGCCTCACAAAAATCCCTTCACCATTC
>JAATEZ010000254.1 GCA_015655485.1 Lactobacillales bacterium
ATGAACTAGCTTGTTTCGGCAAAAAGACAGAGCTCATGGGAATTTAGAAGCCATTCTCATTCTCTCTCCTATTTTGCTCACAAGCAGAAACAGTTCATTTAGCTTTTCTTGGTAAATTATCTTTTTTCCTGTTACAATAGGATAAATAGAGGATATAAAAAATGGAGGTTATCAATATGGGTAAAAGAGTGATTATTTTAAATTTTGATGTGGCGAGTAAAGCTTACCAGGCTTTTTCGGAGATAAAAAAATTGCATACCGGCAGACAATTAAAAGGGGAACAAATGGCTGTAGTGACACACGATAATGATGGCACGCATAAATTCAAGATAGATGATTTTATTGATTTAACCGGAGCCAATAATAGTTCAAAAGATAGTTTGATTGGTATGATCATTGGTGTTTTTGTCAGTCCTATTGCGATGCTTTTAGGCTGGTTTGCCGGAAGTATGATCGGCGGTTATAAAGATGTTAAGGAAGTCACCGATGCCAATAGTGTCTTCCAGCAGGTGATCAATTCGATCCATGAAGGAGAGACTGGTGTTATTTTGATTGCTGAAGAGACGGATAATCGTCCGCTGAATCAATTGATTTTTTCTGATTTAGGTGCTCAAATCACTCGCTTGGACTATGAAACAGTGGAAGATGAATTGAAGGAAGCTCAAAAGCTTGAAAAAGAAGTAAAGAAGCAAGCTCAGGATACTTGGAAAGAGCATAAACCGTCAAAAGAAATCGAAAATAAATAATTAAAAAAATAAGATAAACAGAAGAGATTGAAGTTTGGCGTGTTCAGTCTCTTTTTTTAAGTTGAGTTTAGGAATGGTTGAGTATAATAACAGTGAGGTGATATGAGTGATCAAATTATTGATTATAGAAGATGACAAAGTCCTTTCTGATAGTATTAAGGATGTATTAAGCGAACTGGGAGAAATAATACAAATCTATGATGGAGAAGAAGCTCTATATGAAGCAGAACAAGGAGTCTATGACCTGATCATTTTAGATATCATGTTGCCGTCTTTAAATGGGTATGAAATTTTATCCGAATTGCGAAAAAAAGGAATCAAAACGCCAGTCTTGATTTTAACTGCAAAAGACGGTATCGATGATAAAGTTCAAGGGTTTCAAGAAGGGGCAGATGATTATTTAACTAAACCTTTTTATCGAGAAGAGTTGCTTTTACGAACAAAAGCCCTGTTGAAACGATCTTTAGGTTTGTTTGATGAAAATGTTTTGCGTGTGGGCGATCTTGAGTGTCATTTATTGAATCGCACAACCAAAGTCGGAGAAGAAGAAATCATTCTTCAGGGAAAAGAATTTGAACTTTTAACTTATCTGATGCAAAATAAAAATATGATTCTAACCAAGGAACAAATTTTTAATCGAATCTGGGGTTTTGATTCTGATACGACTTTGACGGTTGTAGAAGTCTACATGAGTAATTTGCGTAAGCATTTGAAGTCTTACGGGGTGGAAAAATGGATAAAAACAATTCGAAACGTAGGATACATGATGGAGGACCAGTGAAAAGCAAAGTAAGCAAGGAAAATAAAATCAATAAAATTAATAAAACCAATAAAACCAATGAAAAACAAAAGCTGCAGTTTTTCTTCATAAATCTGCTGTCATTTGCGGTCATTTTTCTTGTGATAGGAGTCATTGTTTTTCAAATTTTGACAAGTTCTGTCTATCAGAGCATTGATAAAGATCTGACTAGAATGTCAACAGATGAAACTTTTTTAGAAATGGAGATATCTCAGGGAACCGGATACGGCTCTAGTTCATTCAAGAGTAATGACAGCCAAGAAAAGGCAGGAGATAATCCTTCAAGGAATAGTTTTCAATTACAGGCGATCCTGTGGTCAAAGGATGGAACAATATTAAATGCTGACAAGTTGGGCAGCCGCTATAATGATTTACAAAATATTAAATTATCGACTAAAAAAATCGGAGAGATCCAAAATCTTACAGTAACGGACTCTTTAGGAAATGAAACATCTTTTCGCTCAATTCTGATCGAGGTTTCAGTCAGTCAAAGTGAAGTAACGTATATTCAATTATTGACAAATACCGATTTGATCAATCAAACCGTCGAAAACTTTAAGAAGATCTTAATCGTCTGTATGCTGTTCTTTTGGTTGATCTCGATCGCGATCAGTTATTATCTAGCCCGATTAAATATGGCGCCGATTGTTAAATCATGGAAGAAACAGCAGGAGTTTGTAGAAAATGCTTCCCATGAATTAAGAACACCTTTGACGATCATTCAAAGCAAGTTGGAGAATCTCTTCACACATCCGCAGCATACGATCATTGAAGAATCCGAAAGCATTGCTATGGCACTTTCTGAAACCAGGAGATTGACTTCCTTAACTAATGACTTGCTTTTATTGGCTAGAACTGATTCAAATGAGACAGTTTTGCACAAGGAATTGATAGATATCGATAAGTTTTTAAAAAATGTTGTGGAACCTTTCAGTGAGATGGCAGATACGCAAAAAAAAGCTTTTACGCTTGAGAATGAGGTCAAAGTGATGCTGTCGCTGGATTCTAAAAGGATCCATCAGCTTTTGGTTATTTTACTAGACAATGCTTTAAAATACACAAAAGAAAAGGATGAAATCAAGATCACATCCAGTCTAAAAAATCAAAACTGGCAAGTGCAGGTCATTGACACTGGCCTAGGTATAAAAGAAGAAAATAAAAGTCAGATTTTTGAAAGATTTTATCGCGAAGACGGCGCGCGACAACGTGAAACTGGCGGTTATGGCCTAGGTTTGCCTATTGCTAAATGGATCGTTAAAAGCCACGGCGGCACCATTCTGGTAAAAGACAATGAACCATCTGGAACTATTTTTCAATTCCAAATTCCTTATAAATAATCAAAAGCCGAACAAAGAACTAGACCCTAAGAAGTTGAGTCGCTTTGTCCGGCTTTTTTCGGAGCCCTTTTATTGTTTACATAATATAATTATTGTTATATTTAGGCTTAGTTTTTAAACTGGCTGTTTTTTGAATCTTATATTTTCTTTCTTTTTTTTTTATGCTATAGTTATGTTATGTGGTTTTTAGCAATGAAAAAGGAGTACAAATGAATGAAGACAGCCGTTGTAACGGATAGCACCGCATTTCTGTCAGACGAAGTCAAAAGAAATGAAGATTTATATATTATTCCCATTCCAGTTATTTTGGATGGAAAATTGTATAATGAAGGAATTGATATTGAAGCTAATGACTATTATCAACTTTTAAATAACAGTCAAGAATTTCCAACCACTTCACAGCCTTCAATGGGAGAAGTCTTTGAATTATATCGAAATTTAGCCAAAAAAGGCTATGAACAAGTGATCAGCATTCATTTATCTTCTGGCATATCAGGTTTTGTGACAAACTTGTCAACCATGGCTGCTTCGATCAGGGATTTAATAAAAATTAATGTATTTGATTCGCTGATCACGAGTACACCCATGGGACACATGGTTGAAGTTTCACTTAATATGCTGGCGCAAGGCTTTTCTGTAACGGAGGTTTTGACCAGATTAGCGATCATCAGGGATAATACCAGTGCCTATCTTATTGTAGATGATTTAAATAATTTAGTTCGTGGCGGCAGATTGACCAATGGAGCGGCACTTATTGGCAGCTTATTAAAAATAAAACCCATTTTAACCTTTACTGATGGGAAAATAGTAGTTTATGAGAAAATACGTTCTTCTAAAAAAGCTTTTCAGCGTTCAGAAGAGTTGACTATTAATAAAATTACTGAAATCCCTTATGATTTAAAATTTTTTGTCATCCATGCGAATGATTTGACTAGTGCACAGGAAGAAAAAATGCATTTGGAAAAACTTTATCCAGGTATAGAAGTCAGCATAAGCCACTTTGGTCCAGTCATTGGTACTCATTTAGGTGAAAGGGCCATAGGTTTAGCTTGGTCGCCTAAATAGCTTGCAGATTAGCAATTAAATATAGTTGATTTAAAAAAAGCAATTGAATTTCATTGCTTTTTTTCTTTTTTTTGTCTATAATAAAGAGAAAATAGGAGGCAGCTATCAAAACAGAGGAGGAATCACTATGGAGGATCATACAGCAGTCATTATAGATGTGGTCAAGTCGCGCTCTTATGATGATCGGTTGGATGTTCAATTTTTACTAAAAGATTCAGTGGCTTATTTGAATATTGTTTTTAAAAAGGCCATAGAAAAAGAAATTGTTTTTTCTTCAGGAGATTCTTTACAAGGATTGTTTTCTATTCCTAGTTCTGCCTATTTATATGTACGCTTTTTGCAGATGCTGCTTTATCCAGTCGAAGTAAAAGCCGGAATAGGTTATGGCAGTATTGAATATTTTCAGAAAGAGTGGAATTCGAACGAACTGGATGGAAAAGCGTACCATTTTGCTAAAGAGGGATTGGAGCTTGCAAGAACAAAAAATCAACAGGATATTGTCTATATTTCAAAGAGCAAAAATGATAAGTATTTGAATCTTATTTTTGAAGCAGCTTACCAATGCAAAAAAAGACAATCGAAAAAAATGAAGCTGGTAGCTCTTGCTTTGGAATTATTGACTCCTTTGTCAACTGACACGATGGATTTTTCTGATTCAGAAAAGGCATTAGATCAATATCTGACCCATGCAAAAAAAACACAACTCTCTACAAAAACAATAGCCAACATAAATATTCAAAA
>JAATEZ010000454.1 GCA_015655485.1 Lactobacillales bacterium
AAAAAAAAGTACTAAAAGTAATCCCGCCAAACCCTTTCCAACCTCTTGCAAAATTTTCCCATTTCCAACCAGCCGGCAACAGCTTTAAAGATCCCGATACAATTTCTGAAGTATCTTTTAAAGATCCGGAAATCATCCATATCACCGGATAAATCATCAAAAGACCGAAACATATTAAAAACAAATGATAAAATATTGTCGTAATTTTTTTTTGTTTCACTTGCCCATCCTCCAATTCCATCTATTCGTTATCGTTCAAATTCCAATGTTTAGAAGACCTAAATATCAAAAATGTGACAAATGCAATAATAATCAGCATAATCCATGACATCGCACTGGCATATCCCATGTTATTATAGGTAAAGGCTTGATTATAAACGTACAATGCATAAAAATTTGTAGCATCATTGGGGCCACCATTAGTTATAACAAAGGCCTGAGTAAAAGCCATGAAAGCTGAAATAGTTTGCATAATTAAATTGAATAGAATGATTGGAGATAATAATGGTAAAGTTATTTTTGTAAACATTTTTAATTTATTTGCCCCATCGATCCATGCGGCTTCATAGTAGGATCCGGGAATCTCTTTTAATCCAGCAGCAAAAATGATCATGGAAGAACCGAATTGCCATGCTGAAACCAATATCAGCGGTATCATCGCTTTTTTAGGATCCCCAAACCAGTTTATTGAATCCATACCCAAACTATTAATAATGTTATTGATCAATCCGCTTCTTGAAAACAGTTCTTTCCACACTAGCGCTACCGCAATACTTCCTCCAATTAAAGACGGAACATAGAAAAGTGAGCGGTAAAAAGTATCTCCTTTTAGTTTTCGTTGAGTCAATAAATAGGCAATAAAAAGAGAAAAAATCAATTTAACAGGAACTGATATAACTACATAAATCAATGTGACTTTTACAGAATTTAAAAATCTTGTGTCTTTTAATAAACTAAGATAATTATTCATGCCTATCCAATTTTCTTGACTCAACATATTGTAATCCGTAAACGAATAATACATTGAGAAAGCCATTGGAATCAATGTAAAACCCAAAAATCCGATAATAAAAGGAGCAGAAAAAACATATCCGGTGGTTCTCTCATTATGGATAAAGCTTTTCCATTTTGTTTCTTTCTTAACTACATCCACTCTTATCCCCCCTATAATTTTTTATTTTTCCTGCAACAAAATTCTATCGAGATATTTTTATTGCAGGAAATGTTATTTACTTAATTGAACTTGCTGCAAAATCATAAAGTTGTTGCGCAGCCTTTTTAGGAGTTAATTCCCCATATATGACCTTATCCAGCAATAGATTGTATTGTGCTTTGATTTCAGGAGTCTTAGCATTTTCTACATTATTGCCTTCATCATTATTATTTTTTTCTATATAACTCATATAATCATTGATTTCTGTAGCGGTTGTGTCTGAACTAGAAGTCAATGAATCTCTGACATTGGACATGATCGATAATCCCCGCTCCTGATTCAATACTTTATTGGCTGCTTCATTATTTACAAAATAGCTAATAAATTTTGCTGCTTCTTTTTTATGCTTGGAGTTTTGAGAAATACTAAACATTTGAGAAGAGTTGACCATCAAACCACTTTTTTCATTCGCCTTTTTATGAGGAAGAGCAACTAATTTCAATTCCTTTCCAGCCGCATTGGATAATGACACAAATTGATTGGTCGCGACCCAAGTCATCGCTGCTTCTCCAGTTGCGACAAAATCCCCTTCAATACTAGTGATCTCCGCCAACGCTCCCGGATCCGGATAAGCACCTGCATCCACCAGATCTTTTCTCATTTTCATATAATCTTCAAGGACACTTGAATCATCAAAACCAAGTTTTGTCGAATCTTTCTTGTCAAAAAAATTATACTCTGGCATGATCCCTACCGTTGCACCTGCCAAAAAATCTTCTAGTTTAGAACTGCCATAGATCCCCAGTTTTTCGTGAATTTTGATACAAGCCTCTTTATAATCATCCCACGTCCAGTCATTTGTCGGCTCCTCCACGCCGGCTTTTTTAAACATAGCCGGATCATAAGCAATTGCGTAACTATTGACACCAAGAGAGAGACCAACGACATTTCCATTATTATCTGTTGTTGTATTTAGATAAGTATCTGTTGTGTTAGATGTATCTATGGTGCCATCATCAATATCATCATTTAAAGGATAAATTGATTTTTCATAAGTCGAATAGTTCCCGCCGAGTTGGAAAACATCCCATACATTTTCTGAAGCAACAAGTGTGTTCAATTTTGTTGTATAAGCATCCGCATCATAAAATTCATATTGAATATCC
>JAATEZ010000153.1 GCA_015655485.1 Lactobacillales bacterium
ATGCCGCGGGTGTCCTTGCCACCGGACCCGGCCTCACGGCGGTAGCAGGTCGACCAGCCCGCGTAGCGGAGCGGGCCGTCCGCGAGGTCGAGTACCTCGTCCTTGTGGTAGCCGGCGAGGGCGACCTCGCTCGTGCCGACGAGGTAGAGGTCGTCGGCTTCCAGCCGGTAGATCTCGTCGGCGTGCTCGCCGAGGAAGCCCGTGCCCCGCATGATCTCCGGGCGCACGAGCGTGGGGGTGATAAGCGGCTCGAAGCCGTTCTGCAGCGCCTTGTCAAGCGCCATGTTCATGAGCGCGATCTCCAGCCGGGCGCCGATCCCGCGGAGGAAGTAGAAGCGGGCGCCGGAGACCTTCGCCCCGCGCTCCATGTCGATCGCACCAAGGATCTCCCCGATGGCGAGATGGTCGCGCGGCTCGAAGTCGAAGGTGGGGATCTCGCCCACACGACGCAGCTCGACGAAGTTCTCCTCGCCGCCGGAGGGGACCCCATCGATGACGATGTTCTCGATGCGGTCGAGCGCGATCGCCGCAGCCTCGGCGGCGGCGTTGGCGGCGGCCTGGGCCTCCTTCACGCGGTCAGCGAGGTCCTTCGCCTGGGCGACGAGAGCCTGTTTCTCCTCCTTGGGCGCCTGTGCGACGCGCTTGCCGAAGGCGTTCTGCTCGGCGCGCAGCTCCTCAAAGGCGCTGAGCGCGGCGCGCCGGGAGCGGTCGGCCTCCAGAGCCTCGTCGACGGTCTCGAGGGAATTGCCCCGCGCGGCCTGCGAGCGACGGACGATGTCTGGCTGGTCACGGAGGGTAGCGAGGTCGATCACGACACAAGTCTAGGCGCCCTGAACCCTGCCCCGACCAGCGAGGAATTAGTATTCGCCTGGCTATTCATATGTACCCTCTCTCCCAAAAAAACAGCAAGCAGTTATGATAACTGCTTGCTGTTTTTTTATTTTTCTAAACTTTTCTTTACTTGATATACAGCGCCAATCAAACCGGCATCGTTTTTTAGCTTTGCCGGTTTGATTGGTGCGATTGTTTTCCCTTTAAGATAGGCAATGCTCTCATGGCGAGTTTCCAGATCATCGATCGTTTCTTTGAGTTGGAACATGAATAAATCATTATCGCTGATCCCGCCGCCAATCAATAAAACCGCGGGATCAAAGGCTCCAATCAGGTTGATCATGCCTACCGCAACGTCTTGATAATATTGAGTCATTGTCTTTTTTGCAGTAGGATCCTGAGCCGCTGCCAATTCCATGATTTTATTAGCATTATAACAGGGATCCGCATTGGGATTCTTTGCAAATAAAGCTTGATTATACTGGCGGCATAATCCGCCTATGACCGCACTATTCCAATTAAGTGAAGCTTCTTCGATATTTTGACTCAAGTCCAAGGCATGAGTCATCATATAACCGAATTCTCCCGCCATTCCATGAGCTCCGCGATACACTTCTCCATTGATCACGATTCCACCGCCAACACCGGTCCCAAGTACTACACAAAGGTAATTATCGATCCCAACTGCATTGCCGATCCAGCTTTCGGCGATCGCCGCAGCATTCGCATCATTTTCAACTTTGACGGGCAATTTTGTTTTTTTCTGTATCTCCTCCTGTAAATTGACTCCATACAGCTCTTTGATTGCTCCGCCAGTCAGCATAAAACCATTTTTCTCAATGATCCCCGGGGCACTGATCCCGACCCCCTCAACAATATAATGCTGCTGATAGGCTTTAATGATCGTGACCAGATCCAGAATCAGCTCTTTTTTATTATGCTTTGTAGAGATCAACCCTTTTTCAGTGATCTCGCCCAAATCGTTCAAGATCCCATATTTTATATTTGTACCGCCAATATCTATCCCTACATACATTTCACTCATTCACTTTCCTTATAAATTCTTGTTCTGTTAACTCTTGTTTATCTCTTGATTTTCTGTATATTTCGCAAAAATACTTAGAAATATAAATGAACCTAAATAGGCGTTGAGTGAGCAGGCTATCAACAACCATAAAAAGAACAGCTTTGAGAAAAAAATAGGCACTCCTACAATTAAAAATAAAAACAGAAAAAACAAAAATATGGAATACGACATATTTTTCATTGCCAGAAAAAACGCCTGGATCAGGATTTCTCGACTTGAATTTTCAAATTTCGCCAATAAAGGAAAGACATAGATTGAGGTCAACAAACTTACCGCGCAAAATAGCATGAAAAAAAGAAAGGCCATCAAATTATGTGCTAAAAAATTTTTGAAAATAGGATAGCAGATCCCTATAGTTAAAAAAATCGCCAGAAAAAAAAGCCAGATTTTTGTTCCCTGCTTCCATTCATTTTTTAATCGGCGCAAATACCCCGCGACTAATCTTTCCTCTGCCTCCTCAGTCATTTTAAAGGCGGTTCCATATAAGGCGGTAAGAGCAGCTCCGATAGTAATGATTGGCAAACAGGTCCATATGAACACCAGATTCAATACTACTAATTGATAGATTTTATTCATGAGCCGATAAGGTAAATTTTCGGTACTAAAAAAGCCTCTCATTCTCATCTTTCCCTACTTTCTAAACAAACGAGATTGGGGCGCTTTATTTTTGCTCCAACCTCATTTTCGATTTTTTTGAACATCCAAGTATCAGTATTCGTCCCTGACCGCGATAGCTGCCTACTCGATACCCAGTTTTTCTTTATTTTCTTTGATTTTTTCATTGCGAACTTTATTGACGGCTGTGATACTGTTCTCTTTTTGAAAATTCTTATAATCCCTTAACAATTTATCTGCATCAGCATCACTCTTAGAGCGGATCATAGCAACTAATGTAGTACTCCAATTCGTTTGGATCGCACTTAAGGCTCTTGCTTCTTGCGAACCTGCATCCGGGCCAATATTTTCTGTTGCAAATTGCGGTTTTAATTTTCCTTTGCCCCACTCTTGCATTTGTTTTACGGCATCCACATAAGATTCATCGCTTAATGCTTTAAAGCGATCATGACCAAATTGAATGAATTCTCCTATTCGATACTCTTTTTGCCATTTTTCAGATTCATTGAGCTGAACATTTCGGGCCTCATCAGTAAATTTCACTTTTCCATCGGCAAGAGTTTCGTAAGTTTTCCCTTCAATTCCATAGTTCGTCAGCATTTCTCCATAGTCGCTCAGTAAATAAGTATAAACTTGAATAGCTTTAGCCGGATCTTTACATTTTTTAGTAATATAGTTGATCATCCAACCTGAAATCCCTGCTTGAGATAAAGTGGCTTGATTCCCAGTTGTACTTTGGATCCCGTCAACAGCTACATAAGCTGAATCCGGGTTTTGAGAAGCAAAAGTCTGCAAAGCGGCTCCCTGATTGACAAAGCTGCCGATCATCATACTCGCATATTGACCTGTCTGAACTTTTTCTTTGAATTTATCTCCATCATCTGTAAATGAATCATCACTGATGTTCCCATCTTGATGAACTTGGCGGAAAGCCTTGACCCACTTGATATAATCTTCATCCAAATTCCGATCATAATACTTCCCGTCTTTTGTATAAGGAACTCCAAGCATGTCTTGAACTACCCCATCCATGGATCCGTTTGAACTTCCGTCTTTAGCAAAATCATTAAATCCAAAGGGAATCAGATTCGGAAATTTTTCTTTGATCGCCTGCATGGCTTTTTCAAAATTTTCCGGAGTAGTCATATCCGGTTCGCCAATGGCTTCATAAACATCTTTTCTGATAACAAAAGCATCTCTTGAGGAAATATCCCCACTTTCAAAATCCGCCGCCGTATTGGAATAATCCGGATAGCCATAGGTTTTGCCATCATCCAATTTGTACCAATTTAAAGTATCCTCGCGGGCTACTTTATAAAAATAAGGATCATACTTATCCGCTAAATCTTGAATAGGCCAGGCCCAAGACTCGGCTTTACGCGCAACTGAGGAATTGGAATCAAAAATCGTGAGAATATCAGGCATATCTCCGCCGGCAAAATACGTATTGAGTTTGGTATCGTCTCCAGTAATAAATTTGATATCAATATTTAAATCCTGTTTTATTTTTTTGGTGATTAAATCCTTATTATATTCTGTATTCCACCAGTCTGCATTTACATACCAGGTCAATTCTGTATCTTTCTTTTTATCTAATTTCCATGCTGGTGTATCTTTTTCGACTGTATAACGATCCTTGATCGATGGAAGGCTGGCACTTGAAGCAGTCTTTTCATCTTTGTTCCCACAAGCTCCCAGCAATAAAACTATTGAAGCAAGAAGGGCTCCCACAAACATTTTTTTGAATAAATTCTTTTTCATTTTGTCTTCTCCTTTGAGTTATTTTTCAACTGATGACTACTCTTTTACAGCACCCACCATCATTCCCGAGATAAAGTGTTTTTGAAGCAATGGATAAATAACAATGATTGGGATCGTTGTAACAACGATCGTTGCTA
>JAATEZ010000030.1 GCA_015655485.1 Lactobacillales bacterium
AAAAAAATAAAAATATTTTCGGAGTAGTTGATTCTACTCTGTTTTTTTATTCTCAGAACAGTTAAAGCTGGTCTGAGCAAAGAGGAATAATGGTTCATTTGTTCTTCGTCTAACGATAAATCAGGATTATTCTTTTTGATATTTTTAAATAAATGAATAAATCAGTTGAAAATATTTTCAAAATCATAGTAGGACATTCTATATTTAAGTGAATTGAAAAGTAAAAATGCTTCTTGATACTTCACTTTATTCAAATAATCTATTGTAAAATCTAATCTGGATACTTTTGTCCCATCTGCCTTCTCTTTTCTCCCCAAAGTCTTCTGATGAAATTTATTTTCTTAAAATAATTCCTATTCCCTGACCAGCCAGCTTTACTTTTCTCATCAACCAATCCGTCATCCATATTTATCCATCTCCTTCAACTAAATAAGAAAGCCGCAGATATTTTCTTTATGTTATTTTACAACTTTATGTGTGAAAAGGAAACGAACGGCTCTCTTTTTGGTTATTAAAATCACTGACCTTTAACAAGAGCACTATTATAAAAAAAAGTATTTTGCCAATCCATACGAATTTGCATACCCAAGTGCAATTAATTATTTGTTGTTAGAATCATTTATATTTATATTTATGATAAGACACTTTTCGATCAATAGATGATCAAAGCACGAGCAGTCCTAAGTTGTTGATTACTCACATGATCGATTTACAAAGGAAGGAATATGATTTATGATTATTTGTTATTTAATTTTATTGTATCCTCAAATAAGCTGATGAAAATACCCATGTAAGCAGGAGGTCAACTAATGAATCAAAGGCAATATTCTCTACTCGATTATTTAGTGAAAAAGGGAGGTAAAGAAGTATTAAAAAAATTTAGGAGTGTTAAATTAGCTAATTTGGACTGGCGATCCAAATTGTAAACAGTATCTTTAATTTTGACGAATTAATTTCAGACTGAAAAAATTCTTTTTTTAGATTTTTGAAAAACTTAGTTATTATATATAAGTATTTTGGTTTATCAGAAATAGAACACTTCTTTTGGCAAAATGGCAGAAAGAAGTGTTTTTTTTTGTGTGTTCAGAAAAAAAAGAGCAGGACTAAAAAAAATAGCGGAAAAGAGTGATTATCGTTGCACATTCTTTGCGGCTGTGTTTATTATGTTAATAGAAACCTTATTGGAGGAGAAAAATGGAAAAAAAGCGTAGTTTTAATCAGCAAAAAAATTTTTGGATCAATGTGAACAGCACTGATGTGGCGGCCATTGCAGATTTAAGAGAAAAATATGATCTGAGCGATGAGATGCTGACTTATTCACTGGATAAAAATGAACGAGCCCGAGTAGAATACAGCACCGTAGAAAAAGCCCTGCTTGTTGTCTACAATGTACCCAACATGAAAAAGAATGAAAATCATTACGAGACCAGTCCCGTGACTTTTATTATCAAAGACAATAATCTTTTCTCATTTACTTCAGGAAATACTGAGTATATCATTGATATGATAGAGACCTTGCTGCACCGGCTTCCCTACCTAAGCGAGTATAGTCTGTTATTCCATACGCTTTTTTTGACTGCGGATGCATTTTTTCCGTTGATCGAAGAAGTCAACAATGAGTGGGTTCGTTTGAATAAGAAATTACGGAAAAAAACAACCAATAAAAATTTGCTGGAACTTTCAGATGTGGAGATCGGCTTGGTTTATCTGGTCACGGCCGCGAAACAAAATTCAGTTTTATTAGAACAAATCAAAGCTCTGGCATTTTACCGGGAGATGTCCGAAGATGAGAAAGAAGAATTGGATGATGCCTTGATTGAGGCGAAGCAGGCAGTAGAAATGACACAACTGACTTCACAGATCTTGGATCAGCTTTCCGGCACGTACAACAATTTATTAAATAATAATCTAAATGATACAATGAAATTTTTGACAGTCTGGTCCTTGCTGCTGACGGTCCCGACGATCGTCACGGGCTTCTTTGGCATGAACGTTCCCTTACCATTTACTCATTCGGTTTTCGGCTGGGGAATTGCCCTGATAATTAGTTTGTTTCTTTCAATTTGGATGATGATCGCTTTATGGCGTCGGATTCATTAAAAGCTGCAGCTTCTGCAGGCACTAATTATTTCACGTCGATTGATTATTGTATGGGTTGACAGCGGCTCTTTGATTATCCGTTATTGTTTGGTTGTTTTTTCTGGTTGCTCAATTTTAATGAGAAAAATAATTACTTTTTCTCAAAAAAGCAGCGCCATCTCCTTCATTTTTCTGGATTCGACGGGGCGTTTTTAGTTGATATCTGTCTTACGGTGTCAATCCCGGTTGTGTTCTTTAGCAGCAAACTCAAATCAGGATTGATATGATGGAGAGACAGTCTCCATCTCAAGCTCAAATTTGCGCCGTTTCTGGTGTTAGTTCTGCTTTTATACTAATGCACGAACGGCAGGATCCAGTTGACCCACATCCAGCTGAGCGGCATGACAAGGATCATGGCCGGTATCATATCGGCAATAGGAAACATTTTTAATTTAACCATGCGAAAACCGGTTGCCAACATTAGAAATCCGCCGCAGGCCTTAAAATCAGCGATCATATCCGGGGTCGTCAGCGGGAAAATCGATTTTGCCAATAAAAATAATATGAAGAAAATAATAAATTGCGGTAAAGCGATCACTGAAACAACATAACCTAGATTACAAGCAAAAATAGCGGCTGTAAAGAAATCCAAGATAGATTTTGAAATCAAGATTGTATGGTCTCCGGTCATCCCGGCGTCAAGACTGCCGTATATTCCGGTTCCGCTTGCACAAAAAAGAACAATGATCGTTGTGAGCTGGGCAACAAAATCATCTTTTGACAAACCTTTTTTATCAGATTTGAAAATTTTTGTGATTGGTTTTTGCATGAGCAGGGCACCGCTGTTTACTATATTCCCAAAATGTAAACTTAGACCGATCCCGGTTCCAATAACGATCGCAAAAATAACTGCAGGCATATATTTCATCAAACCGATAGCGCTGATCCCCATTCCCATCGAACAAACACCAAAAATCATAGTGATTTCTGTTTTAAATTTATCCGAAAGTTTATTTCCTAAAAAACCGCCTAATACCCCTCCCAATAAAACAGAACACGCGTTAATTATTACTCCAACAGGCATTTTATCTGACTCCTTTCTTTTTTTGTTAAAAAAGAATAATTAATATTCCAGAATCATTTTATCTGCAGCAGAGAAAAACTACAATTCGTTTTTTGTGATATAATATTCTGAAATGGAATGAGAGGATCTGGAAAATTGGATATACAAAAATTTGTATTTTTTATTAGTTTGGCGGAAACTTTAAACTATACCGAAACGGCTGAGCAGGCTTACACGACTCAAGGAAATGTCTCCAAGCAGATTATTGCCTTGGAAAAGGAATTAGGAACAGAGCTTTTTGATCGTTCGCGCCGCAATATTAAATTGACCAATTCCGGCAGGACCGCTCTGCCTTATGCTGTAAATTTGGTAAATACCTATGAAGAACTGAAACAAACTTTAGCTTATCTTGAGGATTTTCATAAACTTCAATTGACTTTACACGGCATCCCGACCATGTCAAGTTATCAGGTACTCTCTCTGATTGGAGAATTTCACAAGCAGCATCCTCAAATTTTTATCATGGTTGAGGAAGAAGAAAGCGATTCGCTTTTGAAAACGCTGGATCAGGAAATTTGCGATATAAGTTTTGCGAGAACTTTTGCTGTCGACTTGAAGAATTATGAGCGAATTGTAGTTTCTCAAGACCATTTTGTTGCGGTGCTGCCGGCAAATCACCGCTTGGCGGATCACTCTGTGATCAGGCTGGAGGAATTAAAAAACGAGACTTTTCTTCAACTTGGGAAAAGCACGCAATTATATGATGTGGTCATTGGGATGTGTTTATCGGCCGGGTTTACTCCGCATATCGGCTATCATGGACAACGAATTGATTTAATTCAAAATTCTATTGCTGACGGAATGGGTGTATCACTGATGATGGAGAAAACTGTTGATAAATTTCATGATTATAAGATAGCAACGGTTCCGATAGATGTTAAAAAATACAGTGAGGTCAGTTTTATCCGCAAAAAAAAAAAGCAGCATTCTGCGGCGATGAATTTATTTTGGGCTTTTCTTCGTTCTAAAATTGAACCACTGTCCAATGCTACGTGAGCAAATAGCGGAGAGCACTTAAAACAAAATATTCCGAAAGGGAATATTTTGAAGCAGAACTCGAATTGTTTCTTTTCCTTTAAGTGATTATACTGATCATGGAGTAAACTGTGAAAAGGAGAATGAAAATTACAAAACAACCTTATGATTTAAGAAGCGTCCTGGATGAATTGAAGAAAATTCCGGGACAGTATCATGAAACTGATGTGGAAATCGATCCTCATGCTGACTTGTCGGGAGTTTATCGTTATATTGGGGCCGGCGGAACGGTTAAAAGGCCGACGCAAGAGGGTCCGACAATGATGTTCAACCATGTGGCCGGATTTCCGGGAACACGAGTCATGATCGGGATTATGGCCAGCAGAAAGCGGGTAGGACAGATTTTAAATCACGACTATCGTACGCTGGGGCATCTGTTGAATAAGGCTGTAAGTCATCCTGTAAAACCCATGAAAGTTGCAAAAGAGAAGGCTCCTGCCCAGGAAGTTGTTCATTTGGCCAGTGAAGCGGATTTTGATATTCGTAAATTAATTGCTGCTCCGACAAACACGGAATATGATGCCGGTCCTTACATTACAATGGGACTTGTTTATGGTTCGAGTCCGGACAAAACGATGAGCGATGTCACGATTCATCGGATGGTTCTGGAAGATAAGGATACTATCGGAATTTATATTATGCCAGGCGGACGTCATATCGGGCATTTTGCCGAGCAGTATGAAGCGTTGAATAAACCCATGCCGATCACAATTAATATTGGACTGGATCCGGCGATTTCAATTGGAGCGACATTTGAGCCGCCTACCACGCCGCTGGGCTATAATGAATTATGGGTCGCCGGCGCTTTAAGAAATGAACCTGTACAATTAGTAGACGGGATCACAGTAGATGAAGTTGGTATTGCCCGTTCTGAGTTTATTATTGAAGGAGAAATACTTCCCAATGAGCGCATGCGAGAAGATATCCATACCAATACCGGCCATGCTATGCCGGAATTTCCGGGATATAATGGTCTTGCCAATCCGGCGGTTCAAGTGATCAAGGTCAAAGCTGTAACCCACCGAAAAGATCATCCCATCATGCAGACAACGATTGGACCAAGTGAAGAGCACGTTTCCATGGCGGGGATCCCTACAGAAGCAAGTATTTTGAATTTGGTGGACAAAGCCATTCCCGGAAAAGTTGTCAATGTCTATAATCCTCCAGCTGGCGGCGGCAAACTTATGACAATTATGCAGATCCATAAGGAAAACTCTGCAGATGAAGGGATTCAAAGGCAGGCGGCTCTTTTAGCATTTTCTTCATTCAAAGAACTGAAAACAGTGATTTTAGTTGATGAGGATGTAGATATTTTTGATATGAATGATGTGATGTGGACACTTAATACAAGGTTTCAGGCTCATCAGGATATTATGGTATTAGAAGGAATGCGCAATCATCCGCTGGATCCTTCTGAAAGTCCAGAGTATTCTCCGGGGATTATCCGGTTTAAAGGAATGTCTTCAAAACTCGTTCTTGATGGAACGGTCCCTTTTGATTTGAAAGATCATTTTGTCCGGGCAGAATTTAAAGAAGTGGAAGATTGGGAAAAGTATTTGAAATAATGATTTGCACTCTTGCGGATATTTTACAGATTTGCAGGAGTGCATTTTTCAGTTAATTATAAATCGTAAGGAATGGGAAAAAAATGAATAGGAATAAAAAAAGAATCATCGTTGCTTTAACAGGAGCTTCAGGAGCCATTTATGCAGTAAATCTGCTGAAAAAATTTCAGGAATATCCGGATATAGAGGTTCACGGGATATGCAGCGATTGGGCCAGAGAAAACTTGAAACTGGAAACGGATCTGTCGCTGAATGATTTAGAAGCACTAATGGATTTTCATTACAAGAATAAAAATCTTGGAGCGAAAATAGCCAGCGGCTCATTTTTGACGGATGGCATGGTCATTGTTCCGGCAAGCATGAAAACAGTTGCCGGGATCGCCTGCGGATTTAATGATCATTTAATTGGTAGGGCAGCAGATGTTATACTTAAAGAACAAAGAAAATTGATTATTGTGCCGCGGGAAACGCCACTGAATGCCATACATTTAGAAAACTTAACGAAATTGGCAAAAATGGG
>JAATEZ010000010.1 GCA_015655485.1 Lactobacillales bacterium
TCTCATGATGGTCGCTGCTGCTTCCGTTGGAGAAATAATGACGATACTGTTAGCACCGGCGAGGGTTCCGACTACTTCTGGAAATTCAATGTCGTCCATTAATGCCGCAATCACATTTGCCGTCCCTAAATAGGTTTTTACTAAATTGATAAATTGTACTTGAGTGATTTCCACAACCGATTCCTGGATCGCTTCCTGTAACTTGTTTTCAGCTGAAGGACCGCTTTGAGCAAATATTTCATAACGAACAGCGCCGTCTTGACCACGCGACTTGATGACCCCCATCTCTCGAATGTCGCGAGAAATCGTCGCCTGTGTTGCACTGACACCTTCCGCTTCCATTCTTTCAATCAAATCATCTTGCGTTTCTATTTCAAATTGTCCAATCAATCTTTTAATTAAAAGTTGTCGCTCCGATTTTTTCATTTTCCCACCTCTGAAGATATTCTTTTTTTTTAGTATATCAAAATCGGATATAATAGTCATTATTCTGCAACTATTTTCACTTATTTCTCATTTTCCTGCATGGTTTGTATAGATATTCATTTTTCGTTATATTTTTTTGCGGATTTCTGATTGATTTCCAATGACACGGATAGCTCTCCAGTGTACAATATCAGTATAATCTTTTTTTGTTTTTGTGGGTACCTGTTTGCTGATCTTTACTTATCTTAAGGTCCCTGTGGAATGGGGGCTTTTGTATCTCACTTTAAAACAGCGATCGAGAGAATAAATTTAGGAATCTACTGGGAAACAGGTGCTTTTTTTGCTATAATGACAATGATTCTGCGAAAAAAAAAAGGAAAATTATATTACGACTATAACAAAATCTCCCAGAACCGTTTTAGAAATAATCAAGAGATTTTTTTATGGCAAAACTATTGGAGGAAAATAATGAGCGAAAAAGATGTCGTCGCAGTTGCTTTATATCAAGTATTATCGCAGTACTTAAGCGTAAATGAAATCACAGATTTATTAGAAACACCAAAAAGTACTCAACATGGAGATGTCGCCTTCCCTACATTTTCATTGGCCAGAATATTACGGAAAGCTCCTCAGGAGATCGCCTCTGAGCTTGTTGAGCAAATCGATCAAAAAAACTTTGATCGTATCGAAGTAGTAGGTTCTTATATCAACTTTTTTCTAGATAAAAAAGCGGTCAGTGAAAGCACGTTGAAAACGATCCTGTCTGAAAAAAACCATTACGGTTCGGCCACGATTGGAAACGGGAAGACCGTTCCTATTGATTTATCTTCTCCTAATATCGCCAAACCGATCTCTATGGGGCATCTGCGTTCCACGGTTATCGGAAATTCTTTGGCAAATATTTTAGCTAAGATCGGTTATCAACCAATCAAAATCAACCACCTAGGCGATTGGGGCACACAATTCGGGAAATTGATCGTTGCTTATAAAAAATGGGGAAGTGAAGAAGAAGTACAGCAAGCTCCGATCACTGAACTCTTGCGCTTATATGTGAAATTTCATGAAGTAGCAGAAAATGAACCTGAAATAGAAGAAGAAGCTCGGGTCTGGTTTAAAAAATTAGAAGATGGAAATGAAGAAGCTACTTATTTATGGCAGTGGTTCCGTGATGAATCTCTAAAAGAATTTCAGCATATTTACGATAGGATCGATGTTCAATTTGATTCATTTAACGGAGAAGCTTTCTATAACGACAAAATGGATGAGATCATTCAAATTTTAGATGAAAAACATCTCTTAAAAGAAGATAAGGGGGCTGAAATCGTTGATTTATCCGCTTATGATTTAAATCCGGCTTTAATTCGCAAGTCTGATGGCGCAACACTCTATATTACCCGGGATTTAGCTGCTGCTCTCTATCGAAAAAAGACTTATAATTTTGCAAAATCGCTTTATGTCGTCGGAAATGAGCAAAGCACCCATTTTAAGCAACTTAAAGCCGTGCTAAAAGAAATGGGTTTCGCCTGGTCAGATGATATTTACCACATTCCTTTTGGTTTGATTACTCAAGGAGGAAAAAAACTATCCACTCGTAAGGGAAAAATCGTTTTACTTGAAAAAGTGCTCGACCAGGCAGTTCTTTCGGCCAAAGAACAAATTCAACAAAAAAACCCAGATCTGCCTGATCAGGAGA
>JAATEZ010000372.1 GCA_015655485.1 Lactobacillales bacterium
ACTGCCCGGTCAAGATACGCCGTGTGGTCAACAAAAATTGCCCCATTACCCGCTCCGACACCCATGGATGGATTTCCTGATTTCAAAGCGGCGTTGACCATGCCTGGTCCTCCGGTCGCCAAGATGGAAGCCAGCTTAGGGTTCTGGATCAAAGCCGTCGTATTCGAAATCGATGGCACTTCGACCCATTGAATAATATCTTCAGGAGCTCCGGCTGCAACGGCAGCATCAGACAAGATTTTAGCCGCATGAGCAGATGATTTTTGCGCCTGCGGATGAAAAGCAAAGACAATGGCATTTCTAGTTTTTAAAGAAAGAAGAGATTTAAACATGGTTGTGGATGTTGGATTTGTTGTAGGTACGATCCCTGCCAAAACTCCCAGCGGAGCTGCGATTTTGACCTGGCCTGAAATTTTATCCTCACTAATGATTCCTACTGTTTTATCCTGTTTGATCAAATTGTAAACATTCTCTGTCGCAAAACGGTTCTTGGTATCTTTATCCTCTACCACACCGCGCTTTGTTTCATCCACTGCTTCATGAGCCAGCAGCAAAGCCGATTCAGATCCGGCCAGCGCTGCAGCCGCAACAATTTTGTCTACCTGTTCTTGGGTAAACTTCGCATAGATTTCTTCTGCTTTTAAAGCTTTTTCAACCAGCTCATTCGTATACCGGCGAGCTTCGATCATTGGATCCTGTTGATTTTCCTTTGCTATAAGATCTTTTTTAACTTTGGAATGGATAGATTTTTCCATGAATCTACCTCCTAATTTAATTTCGTAATTCAAAATATTTATATGAATTTCGTTTATTTAGAACCTAAAATCGTTGATAGCTCCAAGAAAATACAAAAAAAACAACTGCACCTCTTTAAAACCGGTTAGAATTGAAGTGACAAAACCCAAATCTAACAGAAGAAAAAGGGAAGACAGATGTTCACTTCATTATTAATTTATTTGATTGGAAAAATCAACTACCAAACAAAATTTATTTCATTTTTATTTTTCTAACCGGGCCTATTCTATGCCAATGTTAAGATACCCAACCCCACTAGCCTCGTCAATCTTGATTATCGGAAGCTTACAGTTGATGAGTTGCCGTTGATTGAAATACTCAAGCAGTGCGGCTTTAAAGAGTTGCTCCAAACACATTTTGAACAAACTGGCAAAATATTGAAACCGGTGAAACGTCGAAAAAATTCAGCGAAATTTCCGGATGCTTTGTATTGTCCAAGATGCTAGGCCACAGTGACTATCTCTATCGAAACAACGGCGACCAGGGGAATTATTTAGCTCTAAAAACAAGTATGCAAAAGAAATCATTCTCAAATGCCCTCGATGCGAGATGTGTCAGGATCTGATCAAAGAACCTAATGACTTCTTCCTCTATAAATGTAAAAGCGAAGAATGCCCGCATTATAAGAAACGGCTGAAAAAGCTTTTCAAAAAAGAACGTACGCTGTTAGAGAAATGAGCCAACCCTTAAAAGTTAGACCAAAAATCGAATGTTTGGAGGGCAACTCAAATTCAGGTAACTATAACTTTTATGGTTTTAGCACTCCCTTGATTGAGCCGTCTTTCTTATTGGCAAAGACGTCCAAAGCCTTATTAAAGTCTTTAAACTCCCACACATGGGTGATTATCGGTTCTACATTTATTTTTCCTTGCTCCAGACAATCCATCAAGAATTTCATATGGTGCTGATCGGTCAGACCTCCTTTGAGCGTGATATTTTTCATGCAGATATCATGCAAATTTATCGGGAAATCGCCTGCGTTGGCCATACCAACCTGCGAAATAGTCCCCGCCGTCTTGAGTATCTTGATTTCATTAGCCGTCGCATCCTTTTGTCCGCAACAATCGATACAGCTGTCAACGTACCCGGCAAACGGGCTTCCTTCTGGGTAAATCGGGTCGCCGCCGGTGATTTCCCTCACTCTGGCAACTACATCTTCGCTGTCGATATCGATAACATCGGTGGCACCACATTTCAAGGCGGCGTCCAGACGTTCCTTACGTCGGCCGATACCGATGATCTTCGCAGGATTTTTCATTTTCGCAAGTCCAATGGCACACAGACCGACAGGGCCGAGTCCAAATATGGCAACTGCCTGTCCCGGCTTAATATCCGCCTGCAGGACACCGCAATAACCGGTCCCGAGCATATCACTGCAGAGCACCGCATGTTCATCAGGTATGCTGTCAGGGATCAGTATGCAGGACGTTTCGGCAAGAGGTACACGCACATAAACGGCAAGGGCACCCTCCTGATCTCCCCAAAGCTTGTCACTCCCGAAAAGTGCGCCGTTGAGGCAATGGCCGGTCAGACCCTTTTTGCACATTTCACAGGTATTATCGTAGGTTGCCGAAGCAACGGCGACGCGATCGCCAACTTTAACATTTTTGACAGCACTGCCAGTTTCTTCGATAATACCAACAAATTCATGTCCGCAAGTAAAAGGTTCACTGCTAGGCATCTAGCCTTCCGCATAATGAACCTCGATCGTGCAGATAGCGGTAGCGGTCACTCGCAGCAGAACATCAGTATCCTCTTTGATAACTGGTTTAGAAACATCCTTTAATTTGAAATCATGTAATCCGGAAAGAACTCCTGCTAACATTATTTTCAACTCCTTCTTTTTGTTTCTTCAAGTTCTTGACAATTAGTATATAAGTCAGACATTATAATTCCTCACTTTTGTTTTAATATTTAGGCGTGCCGCTTGATTTGTTCATGCCTTGTCAGACAATCCAACTTGCTTTTTCCGCTTCGGAAGTATCACTATGAAACCGAAGATTGCGCCAATAATCAGAACCGGGGTAACGCAGGCGCTGGCGAATGCCCAGTTGCTGCCGTCAGCAATCCTGCCAATAATCGGTGCGCCGATAAACATCCCAAAATTCTGACCCATAGTGAGCATTCCCATGCCGTAACTGGCTTCTCCCGGTCGGCTCATAATTTCAGGAACAGTTGCAAACAAGGAAGCGGGAATACTAGCCGCAAAAAATCCGGAAACAAACATCCACCCATAAATCAGGAAGACATGAGTAAGACGGAATGGGAAGATAAAGAGAACTGCCAGAGCGATCATAGTCCAACTGAACATCAATTTGCGGTTACTGAGACGATCAAGAATAAAGCCGGCAACCAATCCCCACCCCACACCGAAGACATTCTGGATTGACAGAACCTGGGCAGCTCCAGACGCGGACAAGATACCGGCAGCCGGCATTACAGTTGGATAGTAAGTCGGCAAAATATTGGCGCTGACTCCAAAGCATAAAGCAACAATCATGGCAAACCAGATATTTCGATGAGAAAGTGCTTTGCCAAGTGTGACCTTCTCCTGAATAGCAGGTTGTGCCTCTTTATCCTCAGTCTCCGCCAGACTCTCGCCGGCTTTCGGCATACGCATGAAAATAAGGCAGAGAATCAGGGCAACCGCGGCATAGATTGTTGAGAACCACATGGCACTCTTGTATGTGCCATGAGCAACCAATATAGGAACGATTGAGAAAGCAAGAATAGAACCAATCGTCATCCAATTATTCCAGATACCAATGGCAATACCCCGACGTTCAGCAGGAAACCACATGCTAAGGCCGGCCGGTACTGCGACAGAAATCAGACCCATACCGGCTCCTTCGATGAACCGGCTCACCAGAAGCGCAGCGCCAGTCGCTGCAAACGTCCCCATCAGAGAACCAACGACCAGGAAGGCCATGGAAACAACGCAGGTCCACTTCAGACCCAGTTTCTGAAAAATCGAACTGGCAGGCAGTGCCAGAATAAACCCGGTGAGCGAAAAAATGGAAACCATCAATCCGGCAATGGTCAGACTCAGATTATATTTCTCAATGAGCGTTGGTAAGATTGTTGAAACCTTGAACATGCATAAAGGGGCGGCAACGCTGGCAATAAAGCCAACGATCAGGATCACCCAAGCATAAGGCCGAACTTTATTTTCATTTTTCATAAATATCAACTACCTTTTTTAATTCAATTCACAGCAGTATCATGCAGGGATCAGGGGCTTAGAACTTTCTCTCAGTATATGCGCTTATATAACCGCAGTCATAGTGGGAGGTCATCATGTAAGGTTCAAGTTCTTGGGCATTGAGCTTTTCAAGAACTTTGCAGGAGCTTCCAAGATTTTCAAACTTGCAATATCCGCCGCCAATGGCTCTAACGACTTCAACCTCGCCCCAAGGAGCGTTTTCCGTAGATTGCAGAGTGATCTTGATATTCGCAGGAATCCACTGAGAATAAGTGGTATCGCCCTCGTTGGAGATCAATCTGGCATTTTCGAAGCCAACACGGCCATTTTCATCCTCTTCAAGATCCCATTTGATAAAATACATAGTGCCTATATTCTTTTTGCAGGCATCATTAGGAGCAAAAAGCACAGCAGCTTCAGGCGTGTTATATTCACCGAGCGTTGCCTCAATATCAAAAAAACGCACACCATCCTTTTCGCAATAGCCGTGGAAATAGTTGTTTAAGCGGCTGACCGAGATATCTTCACAGATTTTCTTCGGAAATCCGGCCATCTCGCGACCGACAAAAGTGCCGCCGAGTGCGCCGGGACCATACAGAAAATGAGACATGAAGTAAATCCCGGGCACACCTTTATAAATAACAGGAATCTGAAGAGCCGTCTCGTTGTATCCAAGACCAAAATTGTTGTTTGGCATCGTAATAATGTATGCGTTTACAATTGTCCCGGCAACCTTGAAACAAGGAGGAGTGATCTTCTCAAGAATTTCTTTTTTTGTTTCCCAGCAAACAACGATTCCTTCCTCATCACGCATCTGACAGCCAATGGAAAATAGAGACCCAGGTTTTTTTCTGATTTCTTCATACGGTGTAAAAAAACTTAAATGGCTCATTTTTTTTGCTTCCCTTCTATATTTTTAGATATTTAGACATTTTCAGATTTTGAACTGACCAGAATTTTTACCAGACTCCAGACTGGATGAAGGCAGAGCGGAATAGTCCCCATGTTGCTCCGCGCATTGTGGATATCGACAAAGAGCCAGAAATTAGCGGCTATCCATCAACTCCTCCAAAACAAAAGGATTTGGACTGGATCCAGCGCTAATGACGATCGCATTCGTGAGAGAACATTGTCAAAGCCGCCGCCGGCTTTGGCCGTTGCAGTGCTTTCTTTAGTATTCCTTCACTGAATTCTTGATTTAAGGTTTGATAATTTGATTTATTAATTTGAAGTGTGGCTGAAAAAATTCAGGTTCCTCTATTTAACGCGAAATCTGATTTAAAACTAGATTTGATTAAAAAGTGTCCCGTGTTCTTAAAATTCCTCCCCTCCTACCATGTCCTCAATAATCGCCTTGCAGGTTCGGATTTCTTTGATTAAACTAATGGCACTGTTTACACTATTAATACCATTATCAAGATCCCCATCCAACTGAGCAATTTTTGGCCCCTGTGTTCCCTTCATCAATTTGGCGATTTCAAGAACAGACACACCTTGTTCAGATTTTTCATATAAATCCAAGCCAAGTTTATGCGGTGTGGCACGCCAGTAACTAGGCAGCGCCTTATACAGAAGCAAATCAGTAGACTCGGTGTTTATGATATCTTGTTTGCAAATATCAGCGGTCACACATTCTTCTGCTACCATGAATGCAGTACCTATATAAGCTCCCTCGGCACCAAGAACCAAAGCAGCCTTAAATCCCCGATCATCTACTATGCCGCCGGCTGCGACAACTGGAATACTTACACTATCTGCAATGATCGGCACAATACTGAAAGTCCCAATGGATTGGCTTGGCATGCCGCCGCCTTCATCAAAACCGGTCGCCACAATGATATCTGCACCTGCTGCCTCCGCTTGTTCCGCACTTTCAATTGTAGGGTCCAGCGCCCGATAAATAACTGTCAAACCAAGCGCCTTTAAATGTTTGATCACTGTCTCATTCATATCGCCGACAGCAACAATATTAGGAACCTTTTCTTCAATTATGACTTTAAGAATGGCATCAGAATATATACTGGACAATTCATTAGCACCCTCATTCTCAATACCGGGTATCATATAATTGACAGCAAATGGTTTATCCGTTAATGTACGTGTTTTGCGGATTTGAGTGCGCATCCGCTCACCGGTCTCTATCGGATCGGTAGTAACTGTTGTCTGTCCGGCATTGGGACCTAACACGCCCATCCCACCTGCATTTGATACAGCAGCCACTAATTCAGCAGATGTAATCCATGCCATTGGTGCCTGAATAATCGGGTATTTAATATTTAAAATTTCAGTAACTTTGTTCATTGTATACCTCCTAAAATTAATATAGTTATTGATTTCCAGTTCTCTTTCAGATATTTAATTCATTCGGTTCCCGGCTGTTCCACTCCAGACGGGGACTTGCAGGTAAATCGCAAAAACGTACGGCAGTGCAGCCTAACATTTCTAAACTATTTCCGCAGCTGCAAAATTTATTCTTTAACCTTACAGTCAAGAAACTGCGGCAGCTTCGTTTTTCCTTAAGCAAGCTTTTGATAAAGATTCATTTCACCGGGCCGCTCCACACAGTCGTCGAACCTGGGAACAATTTCTTTAAAATGCTGAGCCGCTGTATGCCGATCGAGTGCCGCTTGATCTTCCCAAGCCTCAATCATGGTCAACAACTGTGGATTCGATAAATCCTGAAGCAATTCATATTCGACACAGCCGACATCATTCTGAACGGTTTCCAGCACAAGTTTCTTTGCTAAACCGATAAATTGTTCTATTTTGTCCGCTTTTATAAAGTTTTTAGCAACGATCTTAATCATGTGAATTTCCCCTTTTTCATTTACGGCCATTTCTCAGACTCGGTCTTTAATAACTGATAAAAGTCAACAAATTCAGTTCCTATCCATCCGGATAGACTGATTAAATTAGGAATAAACAGTTTGTTGCCTGCCGACAGGCCACACAATTTAAGTGACTGTTTGCAAATATACCATTGACCGCAAACGTTGATGATCCTTTTTCTCCAAAACTGAAAATTGTTGTTTAGATTTACAGCTGTTTCTGCGGCTACCCCAATCTTTCTTGGGGATAACCCACTCATCCGCAGAAGATATTTTTATCAGCCTGTCTAAACCGCCTCATCATGTACATTTTGGCTACCAATACGAAATCGGTAAAATACCTGCTCGCGCTTCCATGTCCACTGTTCTTTTTTAAGCCGGTATCATAAAAAATCTCTGACTTTTTTGCAGCGGCCAATCTATGCGCGTTCATAACTGCCGTTTGTCCCTCCTTCTATCTGCACATTTTAGATATAAACCGTTTTCATTTTCAAATTTCACCAAAACAATGACCTTATCTCAAAGATTAAAACTTCTTTTTAAAATTGCAAGAGGATTTATATTGGCATAATTGAACATTTAGTAAGTAAAAAAAGCCTTTAAATTCAGTAATTTCTTGGATTTTCCATTATTTTTTTGGCAATTTCGTGATATAAAAATGATAAATTACAGCCTTTTTTCATGTTATTCTTTACAGAAAAAGAGGGAACATTTATGACTTCGGAAATTATTAAATACTATCTGCAATTACCACATGATTTTCACTTCGCTGCAGTCCCTGAATTGTCCACAGATATTGAGACAGTTTTTCACATGATTCCAGATTACGGTGTTGGATCAGCACGTTGCATCCGTTTTGAAAAAGACTGGCTATTGATTATGATTGTTGATTTTACACCAAACTCCTCCCTTGAGAAAGTAACCTCAGTCAACGAAAACTATCTGGAATTAAGTTTCTTTGAAACAGATACCAACTCTTTCAAAAAAGGCAGCAAAAAAGTACAACGTATAAACAAAGGTCTCCATTATTATTTAAACACAGCCAAAACTACGTATACCTATTACAAGGCAGGTCAGCGCTGCCGTTTTATAAAAATTATATTAACAAAGGACTATTATGATACCTGTATAAAAGACCGATATAAAGACATCTTCAAAGCAGAAGAACTAGATGATATGCTACATAATACGAATTCTTTCGCAATAAATTTTTTATTTCAGCAAATCAGAGCTTATCAAGCAGAAGGTAGAATACAGCAGCTCTTTTTGGAAGCTAAAGTGATGGAGCTTCTATCCCTACTCCATAATCAGACAAAGAACAGAACTGGACATCTGCCGGTCAGCTTAGATAAGAACGATATTCGCGGCCTTAAAAAAACTGTCGCTCTCATGGAGAAAGATCTTTCCGCTTATCCTGCCGGGGAACTACTTGCCAAGACCGCCAACATGAGTCATACCCGCTTCCATCTTGCTTTTCGTAAATACTATGGATCAACACCTTATGAATATTTAAAAAAAATGCGATTAAATGCCGCATTGTTGCTGCTGGAAAATTCTGATTATGAGATTGGGACCGTCTCAGCCATGGTCGGCTACCATAATTCCGGACATTTTGCAAAACTATTTAAAACTTCTTATGGTGTCACCCCCAAAAGATACCGTCAAATTCACAGAATAAGGTGAGTAAACAAAAAATTGCTGGGAACGATTTAAAAATGATGGTCCTATTGGGAATCAATGAAAAGAATCGGACTTACGCTAAAAAATCAGGGGAGCCATCGCAAAAAGAGTATCGGTTAACAGCTTTCTATCCATTCATTTACAGATACTTGAGATCTCTTAAATCAACGGAACAAATTGTCAATAACGGCTTAAAAACATCAGACATGCAGTGCTTGGAAAATCTTATTTTAGGACAAGATGGAGGAACCTATTGAAACAAGATGACTTAAAATAAAGACCGTAAATTCAAGAAAAATCAAATAAACCCCGCATCAGAAAGGAAGCGCGGCAAAGTTCGTATACTTATATTATGCAGTCTCCAGTTCAGCTTTTGAGTTTGAAAACAGACCAATTTCACACAACAAAACTCATTAAATCGACATGTAAAATTTAAAAAAAAGAAAGAAACCATTGAATTGAGAAATTTTTAGTCCTTTTTTAGCAACTCTATTTTTTACAATAATTTTTTCTAAGTTGCCTGCTTTTTTCATGACAAAGCTTATCTTCAAAAAATCGTTCTCTTTTGATTTGGTTCTCCTGATTAAAATATACCTCCTTGCAATTAATTTATTTTTATTTCATAAATAATACAAGTTTAAATACGTTTGAAATAGTTCATTCTGCTTTTCAATAACTTGACACTGGTTAGTCATAGAATAATCTTCCCAGAATCAAAGCTTATTCTATGACTCGCTGATTTTTCAAATTTTTTTCTCATTCACCAGATACTCTGAACATCATTCAGAGATCCCCTCCAGCAATTATTTCTTCCTCCTAATATTTTGTGACAAAATCCGAGACCGAATCCGCATCCACTGGATATGTCCTTCAGCCGGTGTCGTTAAAAGAACTTTTCCGATAGATTTGAACAATTTTTTTTGCTGCAAATTCACTTTTCAATAACTACTCCTAATCTTTTTTATTAAGCGGAGTTATTTTTTGGGTACAGCCATGGCATTCGTCTTTTATCTATCAAGTTTGCCGGTTTGCATCATTTCTTTAAGATTTGCGTCAAAGGCTTCCCCAGTGCGAATGATTTGCAAGTAAAATTAATAAAGACTAAAACAAACAACATTCTCAATTGATTAACTGACGAACTTAAAAAAAGTCTCTGTATTTTTTCAGAAATGGAAAATGCTTTTTATTTTCCATTTCTGAAAAAAAGACACTCGCTATTTTCATAGAAAGTGCCTTAAAACGCATAATCTGGTTATTTCTCATATCCAACAAGATTGAAAGTACCCGACAGGTACTCACCTAAGTAGACTTCACTAATCTTAGTGTAGCCTTCTTCAGCCACCTTTTGCTGTAACCATTTTTCATCCTTATTAATTAGCTCCAAAACATCAAAGTTGGATTGCCCGTCTACAATAATCGGGTAGCGAATATTTTCATCTCCAAACTCGATAATTGTCAATTGCCCGTTTTGCTCAAGAACAGCTCGTTTCACATCTTCAACCTCATAAATGCTATTGCTTCTCAATTTAAACATTAATTCATTGGCAGATACTCCGTTTTTGAGACATTCATTAACATTGACTTTTCCATCTTTAATTAAAGTAATCGGTCTGCCGTCAATAATCCGCTTAATATAGCGATTGTGCTCTTTGGCGAATTTAAGAATCAGCACCAATAACGTCCAGATGATAAGTACCAGAACGAATTGCAAAACAGTAATCGATTCATTGTAGATAACTCCACCAATGATTCCCCCAAGCACATAGTTTTGCACCTGATCCATTGCTGAAGAAGGAGCTAAGTTTCCTTTGCCCATTATATTGATTTGAATAATTAAGCAAATAATTCCTAAAGCGAATTTTATAATAATCGGACTGTAAAACTGCATTTTCTTTCTCCTTTTATTTCGTAATGGTCACCGATGAATTCGTTAAATAAGCTCGTTCCAAGGTATACGAACTTTGATCGGGACTTAAATTTAACTTGTACAGCTCGTCATCAATTTTTACGAGGATACCGTCCGTCAGCTGTGTTGAATTAACGAAGACTTTATCGGCCGCCATATCCTTTTCCTTTGCAAGCTGCTCAATGAAATTAACCATTTGTGAGGACTGCGAGTGTTTCGTCTGACTTACTTTGTAATCGGAATATTGAACGCCCGATATGAACAAGACAATTAGAAACATGATGATACTTAGATCTCTGTATTTCGTTTGAATACGATGCCGCAGATAAAAACTAAACGCAACCACTAAGATGATCAAAGAAAGAAAAATAACAAAATACTTCAAAAAATCATTAATATTGGTCTGCGATTCTAAATAATCAATACCATAAAAATTCATACGTGCCTCCTTCATAGTTTAGTATTTTTAGTGAAAACCGTTCCTATTTATTTTAATAACAGTTTAAACAATAGGAATAGGTAAAGATAAAGGCATTAATTCTGGAGTCTGATCCATGACAAATCCAAAAATCATCCCTTGATCTTCAGCTCCAATTTCTTTGATGGTTTGTCGTACAACCGATTTTACAGCAACAATAGAGAAAGTCGTGATTTCACCGAATACAGGAACTAACCCAATTGTAACACAACATTTACAAGTTACTTGAGCATTCGCCTCTTGTTGTAGTATTTCATCTAAAATAGCAGAGCTGATTTGATCAGCCATTTTTATCAGTATGACCTTCAGAAACTGACTCTAAAGTAAATAGTCGTCTGTTCCTTATCATCTAGATTCTTTTTTTTATAAAATTGAGCAGCATAGGTTCTTTAGATAAAAATTTTTTTCAAAAATAGGTGCTGATGATTTTATTCATCAACACCAAAAATTAAAGAGGCAACTTCAAATTTATGATTCTTCAGATAAAATTTCTCCATTCGTAGAAATTTCATATTTAATCCCAATAAAATGATTTTTTTTATACTGATTCATCGTTCCTTTCCTAAAAATATCTCAATCAATGTCAACAAGTCCACATCTTTTTTCAATAGCATTTCTACCTTTTATAGCTGCGAACTATTTTTTTGTGCAACAAAGAGATTGAACGATCCTAAAACAATAAAAATTATCCCTAAAAGTGTCAACAATGTGATCTTCTCCTTTAAAATAACAACAGCCAATAATGGGGCCAATGCAGGTTTAACAAAAAAGATAAGCGATGCAGTCGTCATTCCTCCACGTTTTATGACTTCGAAATAAAGTGTAAATCCCACAGCTGTAATTAATACACATATATATAGTAGCAACCATAAATTATTTAACTCTATCCCAGAGAAAAAGGGAGAGTTGGCAAAACCACTAAAATAATTCGATCGGCTCAGTCGTTCAGCCACTGCCGGAACATTGCTAATCAGCATCAGAATCCCCAATTCTGCTGCCCCCACAATAAAAGTCAAACTTGTCATTGTCTGCACATTTAAAGAGGTCCTCTTACCAATCTGCCTAGTTAAAACGGTATATAATCCAAATAAAAGTGCAGATAATACAGCAAAAAAAATGCTTGATTTTCCTGCTAGATGGATTGGATTCATAATAACAACTAATCCAATTACAGTCAGATAAATTCCAAACATGCTTTTTCTTGAAACTTTTTCTTTAAAAAAAAGATAAGAAAAGATTAATGAAAAGATAGGATTACAGCTGAATATGACAGCCACTGTAGAGGCCTTCATTTGTTCTAAAGCAATTTGATACAATCCCATGCTTAAAACGACACATATAAATCCAGTTAAAAAAAAATTGGGAAGCAACTCCATAATAGAAGAACAACTATAGCCTCTCAAGTTTTTAACAACCACCGGAAACATGATCATTCCTCCGACGGCAAATCTCAAAAAATTCAATTGAATTCCATCAAATGAGGCTCCGGCTATTTTTATCGAAACTTCCATTGAACTAAACAAAAAGACGGCTGTGATTAAATAGGTGTATGTTTTTCTCAAAGAGATTCCTCCAATTTTGAACTTTATTGCTAATTTTCAATCGGATACCATCGCCCGCTCTTTATCCAATAAATAGGGTCTGCAGTAGCCCACTATATCAGACATCGGCAATATTTCTTCACTGATTTGAATATTTAAAATTTCCTGAATATATTTTCTGCGTTCAGTAAATCTTTCCCATAATAAAGGATAGCTCGCTTGGATAGATGTCTGCAAGGAAGCATCTGCAAGCGCAACTCCTTCTTCTGCACTAATTCCGGCATAACCACGAACAGACGGAATAATATCAATTTGAAAAAGCATACCGCTTCTTAATTGAATAGTCGAATTCTGATAAAACGGAGAAGACATCCATTCTTCATTTGCCACTAAATGTCCAGGATTTAAATGCCAGCCATACTTTTCTTTAGGTAAAATTTCCTCAATTAAATCATACAAAGCACCGCCTGTCATCCCGATATGGATCTCTTCAAGCCATGTTCGATATGCCTTCAAATATGGAATAACCACTTTTTCTAAGTAATCAGAATTTTCCTTCAACAAATCGTTCCGAGACTCTACCGCATAGCCGCTTCTGCTAGAAAGACCTCCGCTAAAACCCGTGGTTAATGAAACTTTATCTCCAAGCATTATCTTTTTATCTGTTGGATAAAGATTGGCATTTTTAAAACGATCTCCGGTGGCACTAATCATGACCACATTGTTACTCTGTCCATACGCTGACAAATACTGTCCGACTTCCATCTCTGATTTTCCTGCTTCTATAGCATCCATTGCCTTCAACATATTACGAGAAGCTAAGCATGCACCAAATTCATAATGAGCGATCTCGTTGGCATTATTCTTCGTCCGCACGCCCCCTTCGGCACTAATAAAAAGGTGGGAAACATTGCGAACTTGCTCTTTTTTCAAAACAAGATCTTGAATGGCAGAAACTATATAAAAAGGAATATCAAACAACTGGTCATTATCTTCAAATCGGCTTGTGAAATATTTCCAGCCAATTAAACCTATTTTTGACTTACTAGAAACCCCTGTCTTCTTAAAAATTTCTCTTAACGAAAGTTCGTTCTCCATCGGTTGGTTAGGTAACGAAAAATAGGGAACATGGACAGCCTCTGCTTTTATTCTTGAAAATGAAGCCATTTTTAAGTTTTCATTTCCTAAAAGCAGATAATTTTGACCGTTCATTTGCAAAACTAATAACGCTTCTTCAAATCTTGGAATAAATCCTGTTAAATACTCAAAATTTTGTCCATGTTCCTTATCTGCATAAATAATTAACGTATCAATTTTTTCTTCCTTCATCTTTATCATCACACTACTATATCGCTTCTCCATCGTTTTATTATCTAAAAAAACAGGAGATATTTCATGACTATAAATAGGCTCAGTTACTTTTTTTAAGGTAAAACTTCGTTGTGCTTTACACATATTGTCACTACCCTTCATCTGTTTCATTTATAAAAAAACACTTAATGACTTTAAAAAAATGGCTTGTTCCAGGAAAACACTGACAATTGATTTCCTCATTAAAAAACAAAGCTGGATCAAAAATGTTCAGCTCTGAACAAACGTAATACCCGAAAATAGCTGCTCAATATTTCTGGATAGTTCGGATCATTTCCAAAACAGCTGCTTTTGAACCGGCGTTTATTCGCAATTGAGGCCGGCTCATTCATTTAAATGGGTTAATGAGCCGGCCTCACGTTGACGTTTAAATATTATCCATAGGGAACATTGGTCGCGAAATTAATTTATAAGGTAAACGTTCTGTGTATTGATAAGTAGCACCGGGTGTCAGAGACATGATGCTGTACTCTGCAAATTTTTTCATTTCTGGAAAAATATAGCCTTGCTTTATTACTACTATATCATAAGCATAAATGTCAAGATTAGCTGCTTCAAATTGTTGAAATTCACTGTATGTGATGAAACGATTTGAGATAGCAAGATCAATCGGATAGCCGTCCAAAGAAACTGAAACAACTTCACCTACATTTTTCGGCCCGCCAAAATAATAATTTACATCCCCCCGCGCTAAAACTGTACCAGAGAGCGGAACGACTTTAGACTCTGGTGCATCGTTCATTCCTAATTCAAAACAAACAGCATCTCTAACCGCATAATCCCAAATTTTGCTTACAGTGATCGGATCTGTAATTGCGGCTATTAAAATCTTTTTTCCATTAAATTCTTTTCTTTCTAACAACTGCCGTAAAATAAACGTACTATATCCCAAAGCTCCTGCTGTTGTATTATCCCCAGAGTCCGTAACCACAACCGGTTTTCCAGAATACGCAAAGGCACTCTCAAGAGCTTCATCCGGTTCGAGTGCGTTGCCGGTAAACTTGAAGTCTCTTCTTCTTGAAAAAGCATATGCCTTAATTTTTTCGGCCATTTCCTCGGCGTAATCCATATACTCCTCACTACTCGGTGTGACTGTTACACCTGCTCCGCACAACGGATTATCATGCCGAACATACCCAATATGATATGAGGCGCTTAATATTTTATCGGATTTTTCAATCTCCTTTAATAATTCATTGATGGATTTCAAAGGCTCTTCTGCCGATAAATTCCGTTCCCCTCCCAGCATGATCGGAACTTTACGATAAACGGGATGAATATTTCGGCGATTTTGAACCAAATCAATAAATAATTTTGCGACCACACGATAAGTTTCTCGAATATCAGTATGCGGACATTCTCGATAACAGCGAACAAGATTTGCGTTTTGTGTAAATTCTTCTGAAATATTGCCATGCGGATCCATTACCACGGCAATCGGGAGATACGGGCCTACAATTTTTCGAACTTCTCTTAAAATAAAATGTTCTCCCGATCCGCCCTCCAAGTCAATAACGTTGCTAGCGCCATGAAGAAATAAAAAAATACCGTCAATTTCATGAATATGGTCTTTTACTCCTTTTAATATTTGATCCTTAATGAATTCAAAAGCATATTTTGTCACACGCCCCTGCGCATGTCCATTTGCTAATATAGTAGGAATTAATTCGATGTTTGCTTCCTCAAATAGATCTTTTGAGTGCATTCCTTCTATCATTTCATCTCCATAACGGTAATAAAAATCATTAAAATCACAAGATCTTCCTACATGAGCATTCGATTCTGCTGTATACGATCCAACAAGTACTTTCATTTTCTTTGCCATTGCACATTCTCCTTATTTCAATTAATCTTTCTAGATTTCTCACTCATCGATAGCTCTGAATAATTTTATCCACTAATTCATCCGCAGCTCCATATGGAAAATGGGTGTTGTAGGACTCAAACACCTTTCCATATTCTTCTTTATTGACTGCATAAATATGAAATCCATTACTATAGGCACAAAGTATGGTCTCTTTTTCATCAAACTCTCTAAGCCGTTTACCCAATGTACTGTCAATTTCAAATGGCATCGCAATAAAACGAATATCAGAAAAATTAAATACAAAGCAGTTAAGACGATATTGAATTTGATTCAAAGCCAATTTTGCCTCCACATCCACCAAATAGGAGGTTCTAATTTTTGCCGCTTCACGACTATTCGTTTCTAAATTGGCTATTTTTCGATTCAGTTCAGCTTTTTTTTCTAATAAATATGCATTTTTTTTCGGAAAATAATCAATCAAATAAGGAACTTTTATGATTTCTAAATTCGAAAAATCAAGCGTTTTAGTTGCAGTATCGCTTAATACTTGCTGACCGATACCTACTCCAGTACGTTCTACCTCATCCCAATCAGCTCCATGCTTTAACAATCTACAGCTGACATCTCCACACTCGCCATTTACCACCATTACAGGCATCTTAATTCGTGCTTGTACATATTTTCTTAATGGACCAAAAAAATCAGCCGAAACATAATGATTTTGTGCGCCTAATACCGTCGGATGACAGGCAATATTCAGCAGCGATACCAGCTCAAGACCCTCGCTGTCAAAAAAATCGATCCGGTCAATTTTGTCACGATAATAGCCTTCTGGATTGTTCCTGTTGTTGAAAAAGCCTTTAATTGAATGCGTACTAAAAGTTGCTGAGGCCTCTTTCAGATTTCGTAAACAATCTTTCACATTCAATACAATGGCCGAAGCAATGTCGTCCAAGTATTCGGCATCAGGAACTTGTGGCGTAAAAAGTCCTTTTGAGGTCATTGGGCTTGAATGGGTATGTGAACAAGACAAAATAATACTTTCAGAAGATATTCCTGATTTCTTGGAAACTAACTCTATTACCCTCTGACAATAGTCATCATCCAGCAGAGCAAGATCCAGCGCATTCAATACCATCGTCTGACCAGCCTGTATAACCAAGGTAGACAACTCAATATCATCCAGTTGATTTTTTGCAGTCCGTACCGTTTCTTCGGAAGATTCATTAAATTCTTCTGTCTGATTTAATCGAAATCTCTTCTCATTGTAACCATCCATTCCACATGGAAAAATCGGATTAATGAGTCTTTTTTTATATGCAATTTTCATAGTCAGTTCTCCTCGAATTCATTCATCTGTACATTTCATTACAAAGCAAGCCATGATTTTTCGATTACAAAGCCTCTGCTACATTCGTTGCGCTTTTTTCTGCAACCACCGATTTCTGCAGCACATAAGTCACTGCAAAGGAAGTTCCGCCTGCAATCAATGCGGTTATAATTGCGAAATAAAAATTCCATGTAAGGCCCGATCCGTCTGTAGGAATAAAGGTGGGTAAAGCCGCGATCCCGGGTGAAACTACCGCATATTGCTTTAAATGAATAAATCCTGCAAATAGTCCGCAAACTAATCCGCCAATAACTGCTCCTTTAAAGGCATTTTTATAAACTAACAAAACACCAAAAATGGAAGGTTCCGTAATCCCCATTACTCCGGTGATCCCTGCAGACAAACTCAAGGCCTTTTTATCTGTTTCTTTTAAAGCAAGAGACATAGCTATAGCTGCACTACCAATTGCAATATTCGCGGCTAACATGCCCGGCATGACAAAATTATCATAATTCAACTCTGCCATTGTTGCAAAAACTAATGGAAACAACGCTTGATTGGTTCCTGTCATTACTAAAACAGGGGTAAACGCCCCAATCAACCCTACACTCAGCCAACCTAGATTTTCATTAACAAAGCCCAGCGCACTGGCTATATATTTTCCGGCTTCGTTTCCGATCGGACCTAAAAAAATCAAGGTTACTGGTGTGACAATCAAAATGGTCACTAAAGGATTCACAAAAAATTTAACTTCTTTTGGTGTCATTCGATCAATTCCTTTGTAAACTGCATACATAAACAGAACCCCTAAAATAACTGGAATAACCGTTGTATTATAGGTAGTTGTCGCGACTGGTATTGAAAGGAACTCCAGACCTTCTGCTCCATCAATCGAGGAGTGGACTAAAATCGCTCCTAAATACATCCCTAGCATTGGATTTATTCCCAGCTTGTTCGCCGAACTATATCCCAAGAAAATTGGTAAAAAATAAAAACCAGCAGAATTTATCGCTGACAAAATCACATAGGTTCCTGTTTCACTGGATAAACCGAAAAATGTAACGGCTATATTTAATACAGCAGATACCAGTCCGGCAGCAACTAAAATAGGAAGCACCGGTACAAACGTTCCACTAATAAAGTCAACAACTTTGAAAAAATAACTTTTAAACCGCATAGGTTCTTTCTTTATTTTTAAATCTTCCTCTATCGTCTCTTCAATTCTCCCAGAATCACTGAAATCTCCTAATTTGATAAACTCTGAGTATACATTTCCCACTCCAGTTCCAACTATAATCTGAACTTCATTCTGGCGGATGACACTCCCTAATGCTCCCTCAAATTTGTCCAGCTCTTTCACATGAACTTTCGCGGTATCTTTTACCGTCAATCTCAATCTTGTTGCACAATGATTGGTTACAATAACGTTGTCTTTTCCTCCTACTGCTGACAATATTTTTTTTGCTAACTCTAGGTCCTTTTCCATAGCAGAGCCCTCCTGTTTTCTTTTACTTTCCAGCCGCCAAAAATTCTGAATTTTCTGAAAATAAAACAAATACTTCTGAAACTCGCCAACAGTTTATGATATAAATACTAACATAGGGTAATCGTTATAACTTATACCTATAGTAACAGAGCACACTCTGAAAAGGGGGACAAATATTGTCACCAAAGCATTTATCCTTGTTTAACCGTTGTAACAGTCACCATTTTTTTGAAAAATCCAGACTTTTTTCAAATAAAAACTCAATTA
>JAATEZ010000227.1 GCA_015655485.1 Lactobacillales bacterium
TTAGATAAAAGAATAAAAAAAGGAGAAAGGATCGGGCAAGGAATTTTTCATTCGTTTTTAAAAGCGGATGAAGATAAAAATCACGGAGACCGAGTTGGCGGTTTTGGTTCATCGGGAAAGTAAAGCAGTTTACAAGTATATTTAAATCAATAGATGCAGTTTAGGTTTTTTACTTTTTCTAAAATTTGTCCGTCAAACTGTTTTCCGTTACTCCATAGCCTGTTATTATGTTAAAATAAAGCGGAGTAGAAGCGATATGAATAAGAGATAGGGATGTAATTGATGCCAAAAAAAATAAAAAGTCAATTTGTATGTCAGTCTTGTGGATACATTTCACCTAAATACTTGGGCCGATGCCCCAATTGTGGGCAATGGAATCAGATGGTGGAAGAAAAAATCCAAGGGCAGTCACAACAACTTGGCCGTGTGAATTTATCCGGTCTACAAAGCAAACCTGAAAAAATAGGCGAAATCGTAGTGACTAAGGAGTCGCGGGTTCAAACACGGCTTGATGAGTTTAACCGGGTACTGGGCGGAGGAGTTGTAGCAGGTTCATTGATTCTGATCGGTGGAGATCCGGGGATAGGCAAGTCAACTTTGCTTCTACAAGTCTCCCAGCAATTAAATGAAACTGGCGGCCGAGTACTCTATGTTTCAGGAGAAGAAAGTGGACAACAAATAAAAATGCGTGGTGAACGGCTAGGAATATTTAATCCTGATTTTTATGTTTATGCTGAAACAGATATGTCACTGATTCATAAGGAAATTGAAGAGCTTAAACCTCAGTATGTCATTGTTGATTCTATCCAGACTATGATGCATCCAGATCTTGGCAGTGTAGCTGGCAGTGTTAGCCAGGTCAGGGAAACGACGGCGGAACTGCTGCGAATAGCCAAAACGAATCAAATAGCTGTTTTTATTGTTGGTCATGTGACAAAAGACGGAGCTATCGCTGGGCCCAGGATGCTGGAACATATGGTGGATACGGTATTGTATTTTGAGGGAGATCGACATCATAGCTTTCGTATTTTGCGGGCAGTTAAAAATCGATTTGGCTCAACCGATGAAATTGGTATTTTCGAAATGCATGAAAATGGGTTGACGGAAGTTCTTAATCCATCGCAAGCTTTTCTCGAAGAGCGTTTAGAAGGAGCCACAGGTTCCTCCATTGTGGTTTCTATGGAAGGGACTCGACCGATTTTGGCTGAGATTCAAGCGCTGATCACTCCCTCAATGTTTGGGAATGCCAAAAGAACAGCGGCAGGCTTAGACTATAATCGTGTGTCCTTATTGATGGCTGTTTTAGAGAAAAGGGCAGGTTTATTATTGCAAAATCAAGACGCTTATTTAAAGGCAGCTGGTGGTGTGAAACTAGATGAGCCAGCTATTGATTTAGCTATTGCGATAAGTATCGCCTCAAGTTATAAAGAAAAAGGAACATTACCTAGTGAATGTTTCATTGGTGAAATCGGTTTGACTGGAGAGATTAGAAGAGTCAGTCGCATAGAACAACGAGTTCAAGAAGCAAAGAAATTGGGCTTTACAAAAGTTTTTCTTCCTAAAAATAACTTAGATGGATGGCAATTGCCAAAAGAAATTGAGATTGTGGGAGTAACGACCATTTCTGAAGCGTTGAACAAAGTATTTCATTAAAGAAGAATAGAGGAGGGATTTTGTTGCAGAAAAAAGTTATTACTTTTTTTATGTTAATTATCGGAGCAAGTCTGGGCGTGACTTTTTTACCTGACTTATGGCAGCTTATGAATTTGGCAAAGAATAACGTTTTAAATAATACACTTACAAATGGATTGATCGGTGCTCTTATTTTTTTCATTATTTCGTTAATATTTGTAAAGTATATTGTTTTAGCGATCAAGGAAGTAGAAAAGTATCTAAGTGAGCAAAGTTTGACTTATTTGCTTTTTGGAAGTATAGGCGGTCTTATTGGCTTGGCAATTGGGGTATTAGTTTCTATCCCGCTTTTTAATTTAAACATTCCAATTATTGACAATGTAGTACCGATATTGCTACTGATTGTTTTGGGGTATTTAGGTTTTCGCGTAGGGGCAACGAGGACGGAAGAATGGCGGAAAATATTTACTTCTAAAAGTAAAAAAAATATCGGCGAAGTATTAGATAGAAAAGCTGATGAGAGTTTTCGCAAATATAAAATTTTGGATACTAGTGTGATCATTGATGGTCGCGTTTATGATATTGCCAAAACGGGTTTTTTGGAAGGAGTTTTATTGATTCCTAATTTTGTTCTTTATGAATTGCAGTATATCGCTGATTCAGGAGATAGTATCAAACGTGTGCGCGGCCGTAGAGGTCTAGACATTTTGAACGCTTTGCAAAAAGAAGATGGGATAAGTGTTGAAATGTACGATGGAGATTTTGAAGAGATAACTGAGGTAGACAGCAAGTTGATTAAATTAGCGAAGTTGCTAGATGGTGTCGTAGTGACCAATGACTATAATCTAAATAAGGTTTGCGAGTTTCAAAATGTTCCGGTTTTAAACATCAATGCTTTGGCTAATGCGGTTAAACCGGTTGTTGTTCCTGGCGAAACGATGACTGTTCAAGTATTGAAAGATGGAACTGAGCGACAACAAGGAGTTGCCTATTTGGATGATGGAACGATGGTAGTAGTAGAAGATGGTCAATACTATAAGAATAAACCATTGCTGGTTGTTGTAACAAGCGCTTTACAGACTGCGGCCGGGAGAATGATTTTTGCCAAACCGGCGCATGCACAGACAAGTCTGGATGAAACAACAACAGCTGATAAAGAGGAAGCAGAAAAACCTACAGATAACAAGATGGACAGTGTCAATAACAATACTGTGAAAAAGAAAAAACGAAAAAAATAAAGAAGTTGACTGAAAGACAGGGGCGAAGGATTATGTATTATGAGTCAATACTTCTGGCGGCAGGTCAAGGGAGACGAATGGGGGCGTCCCGCAATAAAATTTTATTACATCTGCTTGGGAAGCCTGTAATCGTCTATTCATTAGAAGTTTTTTTAGCAGATCCGGCTTGTCATCATATAGTATTAGTTGTTCAAGAGGATGAGAAAGAGCTGATGAGTCAGATTATTAAACGATATTTTTTCCCTTCTTCAAAAAAAAAAATTTCAATCGTTGTTGGGGGTGTAGAACGTCAAGAGAGTGTTTATTGCGGTCTGTTAGCTGTAAAGAGGCTAAATGAGTTAGTAATGGTCCATGATGGTGCTCGGCCTTTTGTTACCCTAGCTCAGCTAAAATCGATTTATAAAAAGGCTAGTGAAAATAAAGCCGCCATTTTAGGTGTTCCGGTAAAAGACACCATAAAAAAAGTAATAGCAGGAAAAGTGAGCCAAACGATTTCAAGAGAAGAGCTGTGGCAGATCCAAACTCCTCAAGCATTTTTGGGAAAAGAGTTATTTGAAGCTCAGCAGCTTGCAAAAGAGGATGATTTTTTAGGCACAGACGACGCTTCTTTAATGGAGAAGTATGGTTCTAGAGAGATTGATTTAGTTCTGGGAAGTTACGATAATATCAAGTTGACGACACCAGATGATATGATGATGGGTGAATCTATTTTAAGACGTAGAATCAAACAAGCGTGAAGGAAGTGTACAAAAGGATGATTCGAATAGGCCAAGGGTTTGATGTCCATCAATTGGTAGAAGGTCGTGAATGCATGGTTGGTGGAGTAAAGATCCCTTATGAAAAAGGATTATTAGGGCATTCTGATGCAGATGTGTTACTGCATGCCATTATTGACGCATTGCTAGGTGCTTGCGGTTTGGGAGATATCGGGCATTTTTTCCCTGATTCAGATGTTCTTTACAAAGATGCTGATTCACTAATATTATTACAAGAAATATGGCAAAAACTGAAAAAAATGGAAGTTGCGATTTGCAATATTGATTGTACGATTTTAGCAGAGAAACCTAAAATGTATCCTTATTTAGCTGAAATGAAAGAAAAAATTGCTGAGACTTGCGAAATTGAGAAACAACAAGTAAACTTAAAAGCAACTACAATGGAAACTATGGGATTTATTGGGCGCAATGAAGGAATAGGTGCTATGGCCATTGTGCTAATAGAAAAAAATTTTTAGAAAGAGGCTTATACACATGACAAAAAAAATCCGTGTTCGTTATGCACCTAGTCCAACAGGGCATTTACATATCGGCAATGCGCGAACAGCATTGTTTAATTATTTGTTTGCTCGTCACAATGATGGTGATTTTATTATCCGGATCGAGGATACAGATCAAAAAAGAAATATTGCTGATGGCGAAAGAAGTAAGTTAGATAATTTAGCGTGGTTAGGAATGGATTGGGACGAAGCACCGGATAAGCCTGGTTTAGTAGGACCGTATCGGCAATCGGAACGTAAGGAAATTTATTTACCTCTGATTGAACAACTTTTAGCGAGTAATTTAGCTTATAAGTGCTATTGTACAGAAGAAGAGCTAGCAGCAGAGCGTGAACAACAACGTAGCCGAAGTCAAATGCCGCATTACTCAGGTACATGCAGCCAATTGACAGCTGAGCAACAAGCGAAAAAAGAAGCTCAAGGGATTGAACCGGTTATTCGGTTTAGAGTTCCTAAAAATCATGCTTATCATTTCAAGGATATGGTGAAGGGTGACATTACTTTTGAATCTGAAAGTATTGGTGGCGACTTTGTTATTTTAAAAAGAGATGGAATGCCAACCTATAACTTTGCTGTTGCTGTTGATTATCATCTAATGGAAATCACTCACGTCTTAAGAGGCGATGACCATATAGCCAATACACCGAAACAACTGATGATTTATGAAGCTTTTGGATGGGAACCGCCAATTTTCGGTCACATGACACTCATCATTAATAGTGAAACCGGGAAAAAATTGAGTAAACGGGATGAAACTATTATACAGTTCATTGAGCAATATCAAGAATTAGGCTATCTTCCTGAAGCAATGTTTAATTTTATCACTTTGTTAGGCTGGTCCCCAGTAGGAGAAAAAGAGATTTTTTCAAAGGGGGAGCTTATTCAATTATTTGATGAACATCGGTTGAGCAAATCACCGGCTGCGTTTGACGGGAAAAAATTGGAATGGGTCAACAACCAATATTTGAAGAAGTTAGATTTGGATATTGTTACGGATATGTGTTTACCTTTTCTGGTCAAAGCGGGGAAAGTAGAAACGGAACCATCGGCTGAAAAAATAGAGTGGGTACGTAAACTAGTGAGTCTATACCAGCAACAAATGAGCTACGCTGGTGAGATCGTGTCTTTGACCGAATTGTTTTTCAATGATCATCCGATTCTTGATCAGGAATCACAAGAAATTTTAGCCAGTGATACAGCAAGAATCGTTTTGAAA
>JAATEZ010000480.1 GCA_015655485.1 Lactobacillales bacterium
AATTAACAAGAAAAAAATCATCCACTAAAAATGAGAAGGAGGATAAACAAGATGATCGCCATTTATAAACGTGAAATAAAAGCGTATTTTCAATCTTTGGTAGGAAATGTATTCATCGCCTTTCTTGTTGCTTTCGTGGGTCTGTATTTCATGGTCTACAATTTGATCAGCGGCTATACTTATTTTTCTTACGCTTTATATGCTGGCCTATTAATGCTGATCGTGGTTATTCCAATTCTGACTATGCGTTCCTTTTCAGAAGAAAAACGGAGCAAAACAGACCAATTACTATTAACCTCTCCGGTAAAAATCTATCAAATCGTTTTGGGCAAGTATTTGGCCATGATCTCTGTTCTAGCAATTGCCTGTCTTATTTTCTGTCTCTGTCCATTAATTATTAAGTACTTAGGGACAGCCCATTTACTTGTTGACTATTTGTCAATTTTGGTTTTTTTCCTGATTGGTTGTTTTTATATCGCAGTTGGGATGTTCTTATCTTCATTGACTGAAAATCAAATCATTGCGGCTGTAAGCACAATGGGTGTTTTATTGTTCTTTTATTTTTTAAGCAATTTATTATCTTCTTTGCCAACTGCCGCTTTTAGTAACTTCATTGGGCTCTTGGTCATTCTGACACTGATCGCCTTTATTTTATATCTTAATACCAAGAATTGGATCATTGGAACAGCCATTGAAATCATTGGCGCTTTGGTTTTGATTATCATCTATCGAATAGATTCCACCAAATTCGAAAGCTTGTTTACTAACTTTCTGGGTCATTTTGTTTTATCTGATTTATTAAATAATTTATATTCCAGTTCTATTCTTGATGTTGCAGGAATTATTTTACTAGTGTCACTGAGTGTCCTTTTTTTCTTTCTGACCATTCAGGCTGTACAAAAACGTCGTTGGAGTTAGGAGTGATATGATGAAGAAAATACAAAATTTAATGGACAAATTAAAACAAAAGGAATCTTTTAAAAACTTATTTAAAAGCATCTCCTTTAAACAAGGTTCTTACAGTATTGGCTTAACTCTTTTTGTCGTAGCAATAGTCGTTGTGATAAATTTGATTGCCAATCAATTACCCAGCTCTATCAAAACAGTCGATGTCAGCAGTAATCAGGTCCTTGGTGTTTCAAAAGTCAGCAAAAAATTCCTCAATAAACTGGATGATAAAATCCAGATCACTGTGGTTGCTGAAAAAGACTCAACAGATTCACGGATCATTACATTTTTAGATAAATATGCTGGTCTATCTGATAAAATTTCGATAAAATGGGTGGATCCTGTTCTACATCCTACCGCCCTTACAAAGTATAATACTGAAAAAGATACGATTGTCGTCTCTTCTAAGGCAACTGGAAAAAGCACGATCGTCTCTCTCAGTGATATTTTAGTTTATAGCTATGACAGCTCTTATAACTACACAGCTTCTGAATTTGATGGAGACGGGCAATTAACCAGTGCCATCAATAGTGTGACTTCAGAGGATTCTTATAAGATTTATACTGCTACGGGCCATGGAGAAACCGACTTGGATAGTTCTGTAACGGATTTAATGACAAAAGCTAACTACAGTACGGATGAGTTTAATTTGGTTATGAATACCACTATTCCAGATGATTGTGACTTACTATTGATCAATGCACCCACTACTGATTTAAGTGATTCAGAAGCAACTACTTTAAGCAACTATATCAGTTCTGGCGGTAAAGTCCTATTATTGTTAGGAACAGAAGATACTGCTTTGCCTGTTCTTGATGGTGTATTAAAAGATTATGGATTGCAGTTAGCAGATGGTTATATCGCAGACACTGAGCGATCCTACCAAAATTATCCTTACTATATTTTCCCTAATTTAACATTAAGTGATGATTATACAAGCGGAATATCTACAGATATGATTTTATTGGTTAATTCAAGAGGTTTCACCGAGGTTGACCCAGCTGATGACAGCATCAGTTTGACTACTCTAATGTCCACAAGCTCTAACGGCTACGCAGTAACAGATAGTGCCCAAACACAGGGAACTTATATCTTAGGAGCAGTTGCGACACAAAAAGTCAGTGAGAGTGGAACAACGGATAGTTCAACTACCGATTCAACTACCACAAGCAGTTCAGAGACAAGCTCCAGTGATGGAGAAATCGCTAATGGAATGTTTACCGTAATAGCAAGTAATAGTCTGATTGATTCTACTATTACCAGCACCTATACTTCTCTGGAAAATCTGACTTTGTTCATGAATACGATCTCCGCTAACTTCGGGGATACTGGTAGTATCTCTATCAAATCGAAATCGTTGACTGAAACGAACAATACTGTTGCGAATCCTGGCGGCTTTAGCCTCTTCATCATTTTTGGTATTCCAGTTCTTGTTCTGGTCATTGGATTTGTTATTTGGCTAAAAAGAAGAAAGGCATAACCCAGGAGGAAATCTATGCAAAAGAAAAAAAAACAATTTCTGATACTTGGAGCTATTCTACTTTCACTGCTTGCCATCTATTTTCTCCTTGGAAAATATAATACCACCGTAGCTGAAAAAGAAGCAAAAAAAGAAGCGGCTGCTACGGTTTATGTGACAAAAATTTCAAAACTTGCTAAAATTTCATATACGAATAATACCGATACACTTTCTTTCGTAAAGAAAAGCGGAAAATGGTCTTCTAAATCAGCCAAAGATGTTGCTTTGACCCAATCCTACTTTGATACAATGGTTTCAGAATTCGGAAAACTGGAAGCAACTCGAAAATTAAGTGAAAGCAGTGATGAATTAGCTGATTATGGTCTGGAAACTCCCGCTTACACGATCACTTTAACTGACAGCAATGGAACTGAGATCAAACTTTTAGTCGGCAATGCTGTCAACGATAGCGAATATTACGTTAAACGTGCCGACAAAGATACCATTTATACGGTAAGCAGTTCCTTAGTAAGTGCGATGCAATTTGATCTTAACAGTATGGTCGCCATAGAAGATACTCCTACTTTATTAAGTGATTCTATCAAGAAAGTAGAAGTAACAAAAAACAGTTCAACAACTATTTATGAACCTTCTACTGCAGAGACCGCGGATAGTTCCGAAACTTCCTCCACGGAGGAAACAGATCCCGCTGATACAGTTTTTTCAGCTGTCAGCAGTTTTTATTTAACAAGCTGTATCAATTATGCTCCTTCGGAAACAGACATCCAGAGCTATGGCTTGGATGAACAAAATCGCACTAAAGTGACTATTACCTATAAAGAAAACAAGAAAAATAAGACCTTTACTTTCTTCATCGGTAATTTGGATGAAACCAATTCTGCCTATTATGTACAATTAGAAAGTTACGGTATTGTTTATGAAGGGAGTGCAACCAGCCTAGCAAAAATTTTAGATCCTTCGAGCAGTTCATAAAGAAATAAGTGATACTTACAAAATCGAATTTCAAATCCTGTTGGCTCAAAGCACACACTATTCTTTTTCACTCAAGAATAGTGTGTGCTTTTTTAAATGAACCACCCAAATGAAAAATGGTCTGAACATTCTCGTTACAATGTAAAAGCTTCCAATAAAACGGCTTACGTCTTCTGAACTATCCTTGTATTCGTTTTTTTCTGTGCTAACGTTTACTTGTATAATAAAGTTCATTATTTTCAATGGAGTCTGCAATATAGTAGAAGAGAGGAGCTTCACTAAATTCAACTGATAAAATCAAAAGGAGATCCAACTCATGGAAACCGTTCCTCAAAAGAAAAAGTTTCAAATGTCCTCTTCCTATACCGTCCTGTTCATCATTATTATTTTTGTCGCGCTACTCACCTGGATCATTCCTGCCGGCCAATATAAAACAGACGGAGCAGGAAATATGATTGCCCATACCTATCAAAAAACCAAATCCAATCCACAAGGGCTCTGGGATATTTTTATGGCTCCTATTACCGGAATGACTGGTAATGAAACTACCTCAGGAGCCATTTCTATTTCTCTTTTCATTTTAGTCATTGGAGGTTTCTTAGGCGTTGTAAACAAAACTAATTCTTTAAACCTTGCTATCAATACCGTTGTAAAAAAATATAAGATGGATCCGTTTCTGTCAAAGGAAAAACCATCCATGCCAAAGGTGCTCCAGAAGGAATCAATGCGTTGACCCGCTTAGCTGAAGCACTTTGTGAAGTTTATGATTTTAATCCTTTAAATTTTATGGGCAAATGTATTAAAAACGATGCTCGCGGTTCTTCCTTACTAGGAGATATCAGTGATGAACAATCCGGTTCCTTGACTTTCAATGTTGCTTGCGTTGAAATTGATTCTAAACAAACCAAAATCGGTCTTGACATGCGTATCCCGGTAACTATCGATAAAGATAAACTGATTGAAAAACTAATCAAAGCACTTTTACCTTATGACTTGAATGATCAAGAATTTGACTATATTGCACCTTTCTATGTCCCTCTTGATAGTTCATTAGTTACTACTTTGCTGTCAGCCTATCAAGACATCACTAACGATCGGTCAAGGCCGCTCATATCCGGAGGAGCTACTTTTGCTAGAACTATGAATCAGTGTGTTGCCTTTGGTGTGATGTTTGGTGATCCCCCCGATCTGATGCATCAAGCCAATGAAAAATGGGAGTTATCCAATATGTTTAAAGCAATGGACATCCACGTAGAAGTCATTTATCGTCTTTGCGCTAATAATTGATTCTCTTCTACAATAAAAAACGCTTTTTAAAATTAAAAGGACTCTTCCAAAATTTTCTTTAAATCTCGTTTTATTTCAGCAATAACGGCTTTTGGAAACTACATTTATTTATACGGAATTCTTTAAAAAATAAATTTCATAAAATATTCATAGTTTTTTATTCTTCATTTAAGCTGGTATGTTTAATCTATACTCATACCACAAACAAACCTAAAAACTTTTTTTCATTTTCTTCATTTCTTTTTAAGACATCAGAAACCCTACTGATGTCTTATTTTTTTATTTTATCCATTGCTTTGTAGGCTTTTTACCGCAAACACAATCAAACGCAAAAAAAAAACAGTGCTCGGACACACTGCAATTTTCTCGTCCAAAAGCTAAAACAAAGCATCCTCAGTTTTTATCCATGGCAAAGTCTATATCTTTTTTGTATTTGTTGAAACTAAAAAAAGATTGAGTAAAACAAATAGCGGTACAATCATGAATACTCCGCTATAACCGAAACTGGCTGAAATGACCGAGCCGATCATAGGACCAATCACGTTGCCCATGGCTTGAAAAGATTGATTATAACTAAAGATCCGCCCTGCTACAGCGTGTGGGGTATTTTTAGTGACAATGGCTTGAATAGCTGGAAGAAGAGCCGCATCAGATAGTCCCAACAAAAAGCGCAGAATCCCTAATTGCCAAACATTTGCGACAAAAGCCATGGGAAATAAAACCAGCATAGAAAGAATCAGCCCCGCTTTCAAAACCCGCTTGTTGCCAATCTGGTCTCCCAGAGCCCCCAGTCTTGGCGCGGCAAAAAGCGTAGCGATTCCTGGAACAGACGCAATAACACCACTAACAAAAGCGATGTTGCCAATATTCCCTGTTAACTGTTTTACATATAAACTTAAAATAGGACTGATGGAATTTGCCGTTATTTGGACAATCATAGTCGTTATAAACATTCCGATGATCAATCTCGTGTTTTTCAAGCTTCCAAAAACAGCCTTTCCAGATAGAGTTTCACTCCTAGCAACTGGTTTAAAATCTTCTCTCACATAGACAAGACATAGACAAAAGACTAGAAACAATAGGATACCAGTAATAAAAAAGGTGATCCGATAACCAAATACCTCTGCAACGATCCCTCCAATCAACGGACCCAACAGAGTTCCAGTTACATTTCCTGTGGTCAGAGTTCCCAAAGTTGCCCCACTTTGTTCTCTAGGTACTTGAGTCGCTATCAAAGCCGTTGCATTCGAAATAAATCCAGAGAAAATTCCTTGTAGAAAACGTAAAGCCACTAATTGATAAACATTTTGAACACTGCACATCAAAGCTATAACTATTGCCATCCCAAGAGAGGTGCGCAACAGCATCAATTTCCGTCCTTTTTCATCTGCGAGTTTTCCCCAAAATGGTGAAACGATGGCCGTTACTAAAAAGGTGGAACTAAAAGTGATTCCACTCCAAAGGCTCAGTTGCTGATGAGAAAATTTTCCTAGCGTTTCAATATACAGGGACATAAACGGCATCACGATACTAAAACCCATTCCAGCGAGAAAACATCCAAACCATAGGACTTTTAAATTAGTTCTCCAAATACTGACTTTCATTTGTCCACCTACTTCTATTCCTTTTTGCAAATAAGTTCTGTCAAAACCTTATTCAGATCCTAAAAAAATTTTTTTGAATAGTCATCTCCAGTGTCACTATGGTAATTAAAACAATTTTCCCGCCAACTCTCTCGAACTGGATTTTGCCATTTTAGCTGTTGATGATTTTGCTCTTCTATGTTCCCTCTTACAATTGTTTTATTTAAATTTGAACTCAGTTTTTTTACAGGAACCATATCTAAATTTTTATGGATTCGATTATTCTTATTAGCATAATTAAAGGATTCTGTATTTAAAAGTCTTTGTTCAAATAACAGCCAATCCTTTGGATCTATATACTTCCTCCTGTAATATTCGATATCGCTAATAACCAAACCTTGTTCATCTTTTTCTAGCGCATCCCACTGACTAACAAAATGACCTTGATGATCAATGATAAATTCGGAATGAAAGTTAGGGGTAACACGTTTTTTATTATCCATGCCATTCATAAATTCTCGATAACTGCTGCCGTAAGGAAATTTATTATGCAATCGAGCCGGCTCTCTATGCAATTTTCCCTCTGGTAATTCACTCAGAGCATATTGGCGGAGCGCTTGTTCATCACTCTCTTGACCTTTTTTATATTTTTTTCGCACATATTGAATATTTTGACGATCGAGATAGATCCTAAATTGATGAATGCCTGAATGGGTTAATGTTTGCTGAGCAAAGGCTTCTTGAACTACCTGTGCATAGACCTCCAAGAAAAGCGCATGAGGAGCTAATTGCGGATAAAAACGGTAGTCAGCTTGCTGAAGCTGCAAAAAATTTTGATGATCAAAAAAACAACACAGCTGCGATAAAGGAAGTATAGCTTTTGTTTTTGGCTCTAATCTAGAAACTATGAAAAGAAAAGTATACAAGGGAGACCCAATCATGGTTATTTCTCTTTCCATATGTTCCAATAGTTTTTCACGGTTTTTAGCGGCCATAAATATTTGCTCATATACTCGGATCGCCGCTTTATCCCATCCTGTTTGGTCTAAAAATTCTTTTTGCAAAATCAATTTTTTCTCTTCAGGCCTCATTTCCCTTCCTCCATTCTTTTCAAATTGCTTTCTTATTTTACAACTAGTATCTCAATTAGTCGAGCCTTCCAGCCATAAGAAATAGTGAAAATTTTTGATGAGATGAATAAAACGTTTAAACTTTTGTATGCTTAGACGCTTTCTATTTTACTACTTCTTAAAGACACAAGCTACTTACACAACTGATAGTCACGTTTAAATGATCTAACGAAATCAAAAAAATTTTACCATTTCCCATCAGAAAAAGACTAAAAAGATGAAGAAATCTCTTTCGGAGTTTTTTCATCTTTTTAGTCTTAAAATTTTTATTTTACAAAATATTTCATCAAATAGTCGTCAGTCTGCAAAGCCATTGTTTGTGGTCATTTCTTTAAACCAATGACCGCTCTTTTTTATAGTTCTTTTAGCATCTTTTTTTAAATCAACAGCAATAAACCCATAGCGATTTTTATAGGCATTCAACCAAGACCAATTATCCATGCAAGTCCACATATGATATCCTTGGACATTACTTCCTTCTTGGATCGCCTGATGAACAAACCTCAAATGATCTTTTACAAACTCGATACGATAGTCATCCTCAATCATTCCATCTTCATTGATAAAGCGTTCCTCATTCTCCACACCCATTCCATTTTCAGAAATATAACAACGAACATTATTATAATTTTGGCGCAAATTCGTTAAAATATCATAGATCCCCTTCTCATAAATCTCCCAGCCTCTATAGGGATTCATTTTCCGTCCCGGCATTTGGTAATTATCAAAAAAATCATCTGGCATAGGACTTTTTTCATGATCTACAGGTATTTCTTTAGCTTTGATACGGCGAGGCTGATAATAATTTATGCCTAGAATATCTACTGTGTTATTTTTGATAGTGCTTAAATCATCCTCGCTCATCTCTGGAATCAGTTTTAAGTCTTGAATGATTTCAATCAAATCTTTAGGATAGCAGCCCTTTACTGAAGGATCTAAAAATGAACGATTAAAAAATGCATCTGCAATTGAAGCTGCCTTAACATCTGCTGCATTTTTCTCATCTCTAGGATAACTAGGTGTCAAATTTAAAATAATACCAATTTCTCCATCCAAATTCATTTCATGATAAGCTTCAATCGCTTTCGCACTTGACAACATCTCATGGAAAGCCACCTGAACTGCATGCTTTAGATTTACTTCATTAGGATAATGAAACTGATATAAATAACCGCCTTCCACAGGTACGATTGGTTCATTATGAGTAAACCATTTTTTGACCCGATCACCAAACAGTTCAAAACAAACTTTGGTATAATTTACATAAGCATCTACCGTTTCCCGATTTAACCACCCGCCATTTATTTGAAGAATCATTGGCATGTCAAAGTGATACAAATTGACAAAAGGCTCAATTCCATTTCGAATGAGTTCATCAAAGTAATGATTATAAAAAGTTACCGCCTGCTGATTAATTTCTCCTATTCCATTAGGTATCAAACGACTCCATTGGATAGATGTTCGAAAGGTATTGTGGCCGGTTTCTTTCATTAATTGGATATCTTCTAGATATTTTGTATACACTTCTGACGTTTTTTCAGGTCCAATTTGATTGAAAAATTTTTCAGGTTCTTGACTATACCAATGATCCCAAATGCTTTCCCCTTTTCCGTCTTTACTCACTCTGCCTTCCGTCTGTGGCCCGCTTGCTGCTGATCCCCACCAAAAATTTTGGGGGAAATAATATTTTCCCATGATAATATCACTCCTCTTTTTATAGTTATTATACCTTATCCAGAAATCTATTTCTATAATAAATATGCTTTTTAAAAATAAAAGACTATACTTTTTTAAAATACTATTCTAATTACGAAACCGTTTTTAAAACATAATAATGAGGATGTGCTTGATTAATAAAATCAGGGACTCGTTGGTTTAGAAAATCATACCGTTTGTTAATAAATTGGGTTCCAAACGTTATTTCACGGTAAGAATGACTTTAACAATTGTCATCTTACGAACTTTTTTCATGAAAAACAAACAGAGCAAGGGCATCAGGTGGTTGACTTTGGTACCTGATTTATCCCATGTAAATAAACCCGTTATTTTTGAGTTGCTGATCGTCATACATGCAACTATTTTATGTCTTGGATTTTTATTCCAATTCTGTTCACTGCGTTTAACTATGTCATGATGTATTTAGGTGTTTTTCCGGCTCTGACAGGAGTGACTGCGCCAATCATCTTTAGTGGTTTTTTAACAGTCAATTCGATTTTTAGCCGATATCCTGCAGTTATTGATTTTACCATTGCTGCGCTGATCTGGTTTTCTTTCCCCAAGAATCACCAACAAGCAAAATTTATCCGTTGAATAAATGAAAATTTAATTCTTATTGTGCCAGAAATTTTAGATTAGCTGCGTAAAAACCTGACCAGAAGATATTAATAGTAAAAAAAGAATTGTTTTCTGCTGATTTTCAATAGAGAACAGTACCTTTTTTAGTGTTTTATTTTTTTATAAAAGATTGTGAACAATCCTGTTATTCTATATAATAGAATCAGGAAGGCAGCGTGATTCTCATGACAAAATATGAACAAATCGCAGACATACTACGTGAGCGGATCGAAAACGATATCTACCCTAAGAATTCTTTATTGCCTAACCAGAAAAAATTAGTAGAAGAGTTTTCTGTGAGTCGTATGACTATAAAAAAAGCTATCAGCATTTTAACAATGGAGGGACTAGTATATAGTCAACGCGGTTATGGAACTAAAGTTTTAAAAAATAGTTTTTGGTTAAAGGATAATACACCGGCAAATGAATATAACGGTTTGAGTAATTTGATGAAAAATCGTCATTTAGAAAGTAAAATCATTCTTTTTGAAGTTGATTTTCCTGATCAATCGGAACAGCAGAAACTTATGATCCAAGCACACCAACCAATTTATCGGATCATCCGGCTGCGGATTCTGGATGATGTGCCTTATGTTCTCGAACATACCCTCATGCCAACTGATTTAGTTCCAAATCTTTCCGAAGTGATACTGCTTGGTTCGATTTACAGCTATATTCATGATGAACTGAATATTCAATTTGCAGGAACATACCGCAACATACAGGCGGACAGATCCAATCTTTTTGATCAAGAATATTTAAATTGTAAATCAGATGATCCTGTTTTAGAAGTAGAACAAGTAGTCTATTTAAAAAGTAGCCGTCCAATTGAATATTCTAAAAGTCGTAGCCGCTATGATCAAAAAAGCTATTCTGTTTTAGATGTCATAGAATAAAAAGGAGGGATTCCTATGGAACTGATAAAAAACGCGGGAAAAAAAGAATTGGAATTGGTTAGTAAAAATAACAACTGGATCATGGCAAACGAGATTGGCTTTTCGCCTGTTCAATCTCTAGTAGCTGCTGTTGGCGCATGCGGCGGATACGTTTATGAAGGGATTTTAACCAACTCCAAGATTCCCTTCCAACTATTAGGTATCACTATGGATTATCAAGTGAACAAAAAAGGATCAGTCCATCCAGTCACAAGCATCCAGATGATTTTTCATGTGATCGTTGCGACAGAACATCAAAGTCGAGCAGTCCGGGCACTAAGGCTCGTCAGCAAGAATTGTCCAGTCATTCAATCCTTGGATCCAAAAATTTCGGTAGAAGAAACAATTCATTTTCATTAATAAATCACAAAGAAGACAGGTCTATTCAAGGTTCAATATAATATTGCATGACAAAAGCACAGGAATAAAAAAAACAATGTTGCCGTGGTTGATGATAAAACCGTATTTTTATGGGTTCAGAAATATTTTCTTCTTGAGAAAATCGAGGTTAAAAAAATTTTGGTAAAAGTTGCGACATCAATAATATAAAACCTAAGAAAGAAAAAAAACAGAAGGTCAAAATGATGGAAGGCGAGCAGCTGAGCTTGTTTGATTGCCCATGAAAGAGCCGGGATTTTATATTAAAAATAAGTTGAAACCTCCAAAAAAAATGTTTGAATGGTGCTACTCCCAAATTTCAACTTATAAAAGGTCGAACAAAAATCAAACAATTTTTGCTTCGGCTAGAAAAAATTGTTATGTGATTGAAAAAAAGCTGACGAAAAGAACACGCCTCACATTTTTTGATAAATTTTATTCATTCGCTATTCTTTTAGTGACAACTAAAAGAATAGAAATTCAAGCCTATAGTTTTTGGTCAAGTATGGATAATGGTAAGCAAATTATTAAATTGGAACTAAGCAGCTTTGAACAATTTGCAAATAATCAGCGTATTAAAGTATCGACAATGGATAAGGAAAACTATGGATTTGGATTATTGCCTAATTATGGAATGATGAGTAGTCCTTATACTGGAACTAAATTTTATTCAAATGATTGGGAAAATAGAATAAAAGAGGTATCTGAATTGAAATATTTAAAACTTGATTTTTTTACGGTTATGATATGGATCACCTATAAAAATATCGAAAGGAGATTGAATTTCTTCAAAAAATCAATGCTCGTGTTTTATCCAATCAAGTTATGCTTGGAAATAGTGTCGATATGAGAACAATCAATTATAATTGGCTACAACAAAATAAAAATGCTTTTAAAAAATCTTACCTCAGCTTTATGCCGTATGAGTTGGATAAAAGAATTAAAGCGCGGCATGGAAGATACGAAGAAAAGTAAAAAGGAGAACAGATATGAATTTGATCAGGCAGAAATTAAGTGTACTAGAAGCAAAAAATGAATTGATTATATTAGAAAAAGCTATTAAAGAGACAAATACACCTTACTTGCTGATAAAGTGTGGAGCGTTATCAAATGTGCGGAAAGCGCAAAAAAATTTAAGTGATTTTATCAAAAAAAAATGAAAACTAATATGAAAAAATTATTTAGTAAGTTAATAGGTAAACGTAATTCGTATGAAGTTTTCTTTGATTTTGTTAAAATGTCGGCCATTTCAATTTCTAATAGTGTCGACAAATACCAGGCAGAGGAAAGGGAAAAAGAGTATTTAAGTATTGCTAAAAAATATTCATCTGGAGAACTAAAATTATTTTGCGATATTTTTGCCACATTGGTTTTAGAACTAGAAAGAAAAATGGGTGACGTCTTAGGAGAAATTTATATGGAACTCGACATTTCCAGTAAAAGTAGTGGTCAATTTTTTACGCCATATTACATTTCAAAACTAATGGCAGAATTAACATATGTTGAAAAAGAAGAGATTACGACATTATGTGATCCTTGCGTTGGTGGTGGGAGCATGATAATCGCATATGCTGAAATTATGTATCAAAAAGGAATCAATTATCAAGAAAAATTAAGAGTGCATTGTAGCGATATAGATAGAAATGTTTTGTTGATGTGCTATTTACAACTTTCGTTGTTAGGTATAACAGCAGTTTGCGAAAGAAAAAATATTTTAGATAATGAAAAAGGAGAATTGTGGTTCAATCACCATAGATAAAATTGATTTTTCCAAGTAAATTTAAAATTGATTGTTGTAACTCTGTGTAATTATAATCAAGCATTTTCGCACTCAAATTTACTCCAAATCCATTGTAAACTAACCATTCATGCTTTGGACCTCGACTAAATCGTACTGGATAAGGACCATGAATACTTTCATCTGACAGTATGCCATTGACAATCAGTATTGATTGTATGGCATTTAAATTAATATCTGTTAGTATTTTCACTGATTCACTAAAACAAATGAGATTTACATGTTCATAAATCCGTACATAATAGTTAATTAAAGAATTTACTTGTTCTCCTCACGTTTTATAATCAAGTTGGGTAATATTACCATCAGATAGTCCTGCTCCCAAAATATCAAATCTTAAAGAAGATTGATTAAGATTTTCCGAAATTTTTACCATCCTACGTCTTCCATCTACACGATTCCCTGGAATTCCATTACAAATAATTATTAGCTCTTTAAATCCTTTATGCTCTAATGAGCCTAACATTCCATTAAAATTAATAAATTTTCGCACGTTACTCACTCCAAATCACGTGATTCTTTTTTAAATAAATCACAGCATGTCTTGTAAATAACCTAGTTTTAGAATAATTTCTATGTGATATAAAAATAAAAGTCAACTCAGAAAATTTTCTAGCAATATTTGAAAAAATTTTACTTTCAAGCTTATAATCCATGGCACTGGTACTTTCATCAAAAATAATTAATTTTGGCTTTTTTATTAACGCTCTTGCCATACCGATCATTTGAATCTGTCCGCCAGACAAGCCCCTTCCATCTGGATGTATTATTTCCTGTAAGCGACTTCTCAATTCGTATGGAAACTCAAGAATTTTTAAAATTTCTTTTACTTCTTCCATATTTTTGTTTTCTCCTAAACAAATATTGTCTAATAATGTCATTTCATAAAGCTTGATCTTTTGGGGAACCATTACACAGAGTTTTGACCAATTGTTTCTTGAAATGTCATCAAATGTATTTTCGTTGAAAGTAACTATTCCCGATTTGTGAACATTATCTTCATTATCAACAGGATACAATAATGCAGTCTTGAGTAATGAAGATTTTCCTACACCACTTTTTCCACTAATCAAAATTTTATCTCCAGAATTAACGATTACTTTTCCTTGAAGTTTAGCCCCATTAATTAACTTAGATCCATCTCTAATGACGATAGGAAAGGGATGATTTATAACTCCATTTCCTTCAAATGTGGACAGGTCTTTAACCTTATCAGTCAGTTCATTAATTCTTTTAACGGCCGGCTTGTTTTCCTGGAAGTTAATTATTAAAGAAACAAGGACCTCCATTGCAGGCGTAATCCATTGGTATATTTGATAAGCAGCAACAACATTTGCAATTGACTCAACTCTACTACTTGAGTCAGCGTGCCAAATTAAACCTAGAAATATTATAAAAGTGCAAATGACTTCTGAAACACCTTGGATTAAATTCAAAAAGGTCGTTTGTTTATTTATCAATAATTGATTTTTAAATAGGCTGTTAGCCTGATTATGCCAACTTTGTTTAATAAAAGTTGAAAAGTTCCAATTATTTCGAATACTTTCAATTCCTGAAAACGAAGATTCAGAGATTCGATTCCATTCTGTTTGTTGTAATAACAATTCATTACTACTTCTTTCTAGGCGACGTGATTGCATATAAACAAAAATATATTCAAAAAAGCTAATGAAAAATAACGACAAACCAACTTTTAAATTTAAAAATAAGATAAACATAAATCCAATGATAATCGTAGTAACAAGCCAAATAAAATTTCCAATACCTCGAAATATCATCCCAGTTACTTGCTCAGTTTCATTTAATAAGCGATGTAACACTTCTTCTTTACTCAATTGAACTGAAAAACATTTTAGGTATTTAGTGTAGATCTGCTTTCGAAATTCTTTGCCATTTTTAATGACAAAGGAAGAAAGATACAAATCAACAATGATTAAACCACAAGTCAAAATTGGAATTGTTACTAACGAAATTGCAAGAACAAGCAACTCATTTACCTTTTTATTAGGTATTAGATTACTTAATGCTAATTTTGTTAAAATTGGCGGCAATAATAAAAAAACGGATCTTATCACAGTTATCAATAAAATAAGCACCTTTCTTTTACGATTGCCATTCCAAAGAATATTATAAAAATTGGTGTTGCTTTTCATTAAGTATCAATCTCCTATCAAATCATCGTAATTACCAAAAAGAGGAGTTTCGTGAATACCTCTAAAAAAAATCACCTTATCGTGAGGCTTAATTTCTTCTGTTCGATGCAATGACTCAAAAATAACGGTATCCGTGTGTTGATTAATTAAAGTTCTAATTTTTTTTGCTGTCACGGGATCCAAAGATGAAGTAATTTCATCTAGTAATAACACCGAGCTTGCTTGTGCCAAAGAGCGTAGGATGCAAATAACCTGCTGTTCACCACCCGATAATTGATAAGCCCCTTTCTCGTCTATCCCAACTTTTGTATCTAAACCTGCTGGAAACTTTCTTATCCAACTTTCTAGAAATGATATTTCTTCCGAGGATAACTGAGAAGTAGCCGATAAAAAGATATTATCACGAATAGTCCCTGGGATTATCATATGTTGTTGTGCTACTAAAGATACCTGTCTTTTAACAGATTCTCTTTTAAGTTTTGATATCAAAAAACCATTGAATGTATATTGATACTCTGAGCTCGCTTGATCTCCACAAAGACCTCGAAGGAAGGTTGTCTTCCCTGCTCCAGTTGCACCAACTAAATAGATATGCATGCCTGATAAAGCTCTTATAATTAGCTTAGATTTATAAAATATTTTAATTTCCTTGACCTTTTTTATCTCATTAGGTCCTATAGGTGAATCAGGAACTTGCAAATAATCGTTAATCGATTTTCTAGATATCATTGCTTGCTGTAAATCAACAAAATTTGTAAAAAAAGCTTTAAAAGGAGCATTTATGTACGAGATAAGTCCCATAACACTAACAAGTTGGCCGATAGAAATACTATTATTCATAATCATAACACCGCCTACTAACAGTGCTAAAGCTGGAGAAAATGCATCTAATGTCCGTGGGAAAATTTTAAAAAAATTTTTCGAAACATCTATTTGTAAGAAGAATTTTGCCCATAAGGTTTGTAGTTCATTATAAATATGTGAAAAAAAGCCAATATTATCGTATTGATATATTTCTTCTTTATTATCACTTGTGTTGTCCACAATTCCCTGCAAATCAACTTGTGATTTTCTGAATCCACGTATCGCTTGCTGCTGCCTTCTATTGAAAAACTTAATCGGAAAGATATAAATACATGTTGAAGCCAAAACACATATTAACAACCACTTGTTAATATAGAACAAAAAATAAACAGATCCAACGAACAGTGTGCTTTGCTGAATACACATAGGCAAAGTATTTGAAAACATTAGTTGTAAATTGTTAACATCATTTGAAAAGATTTGTCGATACTAACCGTTTTTATACTCCATATTATTTCCGTAATTAACAGTAAAAAATTTATCCATAAGTTTTTCCCTGATTCTATTGGCATAACCACTACCAATTAACTCAGTTAAGTATTCATTGATAATCGTTAACAGGTTGGACAGAGCTAAGAAAAAAAATAGCATCAAAAGGCAATTTTCAATATCACCATTATTCAAAAAAGCATCTGTCAAATTCCCAATAATATCTGGTATCTGAACTGTGACTACAGCTGCAAAAAGACTGCCAAATATCACGATTAAGAGCCCAATTACGTTTTTATATTTCTTTATTTCCATTTCACCATTTCCTTAAGTGGAGATTGAAGCCGCTCCAAACACTTTTCAAACTCATTTCGTCTGTTATTCCTATTTAGCATCTCTAAATGAAGTAGCATACCCATTCCATAAAATAATTCGTATTTAAAATCAGAAATAGGTATTTGATGATACCTTAACTTCTCTTCTTGTTTTAAAAAATAATTCAAGTTTGAAGAACTTTTCTTATTTAAATAAAGTTCTGAGCTGCCTGTAAATCTATTTGATTTTAATATTTTTTTTGCTAAATCAAAATGATACTGATAGATATGAAAACTGCTGGCATAATGATGATAGATACCAACTGGCACTCCTATTTCTTGAGCCATCAGTTCCTGCAGCGTGGTAAATGAAAACATATCATATGGAACTCCCCAAATAACATCATTTGAGCGCATATTTACAAAGCAATCTAGTTTACCATTTCTAATCATAAATTGGATAGTTAAAGTACAAGGAACATCCTTGGTTTCTAACGGACCATCTTTCTTGGTTTCATAAATCGAAATCACGGCTTGTCTAGTATCATGGTCCTTTAATAACTTTTCCTTTGCAACATCCCAAGATGCTTTCTTATAAGAAGATCCTAGCTGCTTTTTAAAAATTCGATTTCCATAACTCCCATGTAACGTTTTACCATCATCTGAATAATTATGATATTTTTTATTATAAA